>JAZQRG010000589.1:0-26668 GCA_045629445.1 Mycetocola sp.
TCGTCGCTCGCGAGGTAGTGGGCGACACCGGAACGCGTGTTGTGGGTGAGCGCGCCGCCGAGGTCTTCCATTCCGACGTCTTCGCCGGTCACCGTCTTGATGACGTCGGGCCCGGTGACGAACATCTGGCTGGTCTTGTCGACCATGATGACGAAGTCGGTGAGGGCGGGGGAGTACACCGCACCGCCGGCGGCAGGGCCCATGATGATCGAGATCTGCGGGATGACACCGGATGCCGCTGTGTTGCGGCGGAAGATCTCACCGTACTTGCCGAGGGCAACGACGCCCTCCTGGATGCGGGCGCCGCCCGAATCGAGCATGCCGATGATGGGAACGCCGGTCTTGAGGGCGTGGTCCATGATCTTGATGATCTTCTCACCGGCGACCTCGCCGAGCGACCCGCCGAAGATCGTGAAGTCCTGCGAGTAGACGGCGACCTGGCGGCCGTGGATGGTGCCCGTTCCGGTGACGACGGCGTCGCCGTACGGCCGGGACTTTTCCATGCCGAAGGCGTGGGTGCGGTGGCGAACGAACTCATCGAGTTCGACGAAGCTGCCCTGGTCGAGCAGCTCGGTGATCCGCTCGCGAGCGGTCATCTTGCCTTTGGCGTGTTGCTTGGCGATCGCGGCCTCACCGGATGCCGTCACTGCTTCGTGGTAGCGCCGCTTGAGGTCGGCGAGCTTGCCTGCCGTTGTGTACATGTCTGGGGCGTCGGAATCGTCGAACTTTGTTGCGTCTTCGGTCACAGTTTCACTCTACTGTGCAGAGATAGGCCCATACCGTTGGTGAATGTCTACAGAGCCCCGGCTGTGGTCTTGTCGGAGAACGGCGCGTACTGTGAAACGCATGACGAACTCTCCGGCCGAATTTCCGCTCGCATCCGCTGTTGCGTCGAGGCTCGAGGTGCTGTCGACCAGCCCGTCGACGAACGACGAACTGGTGAAGCGTGCCGCGGATGGAGCCGGGTCCTGGCCGAGTTTCTCGGTGGTCGTGACCGACGACCAGACGGCGGGCCGTGGCAGGCTCGGGCGGAGCTGGACGGCGCCGGCAGGCACGTCCCTCGCCATTTCGGTGCTCGTTCGACCCGGGCCCACCTTCCCGCTCGACTCACTCGGCTGGCTGCCACTCGCCGCAGGACTGGCGATGTCCCGAGCGGTGAACAATGCCCTCGGTTCCCTCGCGACGGCGACGGTGAAGTGGCCCAACGACGTGCTCGTCGACGGCAGCAAGATCTCAGGGGTGCTCTCAGAACTCGTCAGCGCCGAGACCGGTGCCGTCGTGATCGGCGCAGGCGTCAACCTCACCATCGCCGACGAGGACCTCCCCGTCCCAACGGCGACATCGCTCGCAATCGAAGGCGTGCCGGACCCCGAGGCCGACCGCGTCCTCGCCGACTACCTCATCGAACTGCGCTCGCTCGTGGAGAGCCTCCTGGATGCGAGGGGGGATGCCGCCGCAAGCGGACTGCAGAAAGCGGTCACCGAATCCTGTTCAACGATCGGCGCGACGGTGAAGATCGAGCTTCCTGGGGGAAACATCCTCACCGGCATCGCGAGAGGAATCGACAGCTCGGGCCGGATTGTTGTGCAGGCCGATGGCTCGCCCGACCTCACGCCGGTCTCAGCCGGTGACGTCACTCACCTGCGCACCGCCGCCGCTCGCCACTGATCGCAGCAACCTCAGCCGGGACAGCGCAAGCACGGCGGCGCCGATGAGCACGAAGGTAGCGGCGATCGCCGCGACGTAGAGCAGGACCGAACCGTATCCCGTTGACGGGGCGAGGAACGGGTACGGCACCCAGCCGTCGGTGGCACCGCGCACGAGGATGACGGCGCACCAGAGCACCGGGTAGGCCTCGATCGCCCAGAGATACCGGAACGGCAGGGCGGACCGGTCGGGAACGATGAGCCAGTCGAGCAGGCAATACAGCGGGAAGACGATGTGCATGACGGTGTTCGCCCAGCTCACGTCGACGCCGCCGGCGAGTCCGGACAGCAGGGTGTTGTAGACCAAGCCGACAACCAGGAGATAGGTCGTCACCGCGGCGCGGGCGATCTGGAGGGGAACGCCCTGCGGGCGGCCCCGAAAGCCGACGACAGCGGTGACACCGAAAACCGCCGCTCCGAGAAGGTTCGACTGGATCGTAAAGTAGCCGAAAAAGTTAAACGGATTGACCGGGCCGTTCTCGGCGGTGTTCGCGAAGGTCGCGGTTACCGCGCTGAGAACGGCAATCATCATCACGACACGGATGCCTGCAATGGTCAGTTGCGCGGCCCGCGTGCGAAAACCCCCGCTGTCGGCCGCAACGCGGTTGGATCGAATGGCGGGGGAGTCGGCATCCATTCCAGAAGTATGTCTGCGGTGTGAGCGAACAGCAATGCCGCAATGGCTTGTCGAGGAGCCTTCGTCGCGGCGGTGCTGTCGTTCGGGTGCCGCACCGAATGGTAGGAATAGAGCATGGTCGACAACACGAGCGCACTGCCCGGCACCCCGCCGGAGGCCGGCCTGCGCCCGAGCGTCCCCACTGAACGCGTCGTCGCCCGCCTGCGCTCGAACGCGCGAGCGCTGTTCTGGTCTGCGCTGGTTTTCATTGCCATCCCGGGTGCCGCTGTGTACCTCTTCGGCGTCTTTTCCGAGGCCTGGATCCGCGCGCTCATCGTCGTGGCTTCGATCCTCGTCTTCGTCTTCCTCGTTCTGCTTCCCTACGTTTTCTGGCTCAACCGGCGGTACACGATCACCACCCGCAGGGTTATCGTCCGTCGTGGATTCTTCGTTCGTGAGCGCAGGGAGATCTTCCACAGCCGCGGCTACCACGTCGTGCTCAAGCGCAGCTGGCTGCAGAGCGCGTTCCGCTCCGGCGACCTGGTGATCTCGTCAGGGGTGGAGAAGCCCATCGTGCTTCGCGATGTGCCGGGAGCGGACGCCGTACTCGAAACGCTCCAGGACCTCGTCGAGAAGAATCAGATCGTTCTCACGCCTCACGCCGGTTCGGTGGGAACGGCAACGACCGCGTTCTGACCCGCGGCATCCGTGGTTCGAGGGTGAACGGATGCCCTCCGGCCGGGTGCGAATACCCAGTAGCGGTAGAGGGTGAAGCGGAACACCGCGCCGAGGGCGAGGCCGACGACGTTGGCCGCGATGTTGTCGGCGAGCACCGAGGTGAAGCCGAGGACGTAGTGCGAGAACCACAGGCAGCCGAGGCCGATCGCCATTCCGGCGAGGCTCACGGCGAAGAACTCGACACCCTCGCGGACTGTGGAGTCCTGGCGGGAGGTGCGGAAGGTCCAGTAGCGGTTGCCGAGCCAGTTAGCTGCGATGGCGAGGATGGTCGAGATCACCTTCGCGAGCAGCGGACCGGTGTGAACGACCTCGGGGGAGAGGATGGTGAGCCGCAGGGCGTTGAACACGGTGATGTCGAGGACGAACCCCGCGGCGCCGACGAGGCCGAACCGGGTGAGCTGCACGAGAAGACCGTCGAAGCGGCGTCGTGTGGCTGAACTCATGGGTACCTCGGGTTTGGGGCGAACTCGTCCATGCGGGAAGATGGATCCGCGTAGGCAGTTTATGCGACCGGTCGGAAGGATCCGCTGGGAGTTGCCGCCTGCTCCCGTTTGCGATCGTTGGAGAGAACTCGTGGTCCGTGTTGGCGTAATTGGTGGGGGGCAGCTTGCCCGCATGATGGTGCCGCCCGCGGTGAACCTCGGTCTCGACATCCGTGTGCTCGCCGAATCGGAGGGGATGGCCGCCCGGCTTGCGGCGACGAGCGTCGGTGACTATCGCGATGCTGAGACCGTTTTGCGGTTCGCCGATGAGGTCGATGTGATCACGTTCGACCACGAGCACGTGCCGCAGGAGATTCTCCGGCAACTCGTCGACCGTGGTGTCGAGGTGCACCCGGGTCCGGACGCCCTGCTCTACGCGCAGGACAAGCTCCTCATGCGCCAGAAACTCACCGACCTGGGTCTTCCCGTGCCAATCTGGGCACGAGTGACGACGGAGGACGAGCTCCAGGACTTCCTCAACGAGAACGGCGGGCGAGCCGTGCTCAAGACCCCGCGCGGTGGGTATGACGGCAAGGGTGTTCGTGTTGTCTCCGCCGCACACGAGGCAAGCGACTGGTTCGCCGCCGTGGCGGAGAGTGGTGCCGATGACGGGCTGCTCGTCGAAGAGCTCGTCGAATTCCGGCGTGAGCTCGCGCAGCTTGCCGCTCGTCGGAAGTCGGGCGACCTTGTCTTCTGGCCTGTCGTTGAGAGCGTGCAGCGCGACGGTGTCTGTGCAGAAGTGATCGCCCCTGCTCCCGCGTCAGCCGGTCTCATCGCCGACGTGGCCGCACAGATTGCCGGTGACGTGGCATCCGGTCTCGGAGTTACCGGTGTCTTCGCCGTCGAACTGTTCGAGACGACCGACGACCGGTTGCTCGTCAACGAGCTGGCCATGCGGCCGCACAACTCGGGGCACTGGACCCAGGACGGCTCGACGACGAGCCAGTTCGAGCAGCACCTGCGTGCCGTTCTCGACCTGCCGCTCGGCGCAACGGGGTGCAAAGACCCGCACACCGTGATGGTGAACATTCTCGGTGGGCCGAACGAAGGCACTCTCACCGACCGCTATGCGGACGCGATGGAGAACCACCCGACAGTGAAGATCCACAACTACGGCAAGGACCCGAGGCCGGGTCGCAAGGTAGGCCACGTGAACGCCGGAGGGGACGATCTGGATGAGGTTGTCTATCAGGCGCGTGCCGCTGCGGCGTTTTTTCAGGACTGACAAATAGCATGAACCTCATGTCTTTCTCCGCTTCAGAGCGCCCTCGTGTCGGCCTGGTCATGGGCAGCGACTCCGACTGGTCGGTAATGTCCGACGCATCGCAGGTGCTCAGCGACTTTCGCGTCGACCACGAAGTCGAGGTCGTGAGCGCCCACCGCACGCCGGAGAAGATGATCTCCTATGGGCGGGATGCCCGCGCTCGCGGCCTGCAGGTCATCATCGCGGGAGCGGGCGGTGCGGCGCACCTGCCCGGCATGCTCGCCTCCGTTACTCCGCTTCCCGTCATCGGCGTGCCTGTTCCGCTCGCGCGACTGGACGGTATGGATTCACTGCTGTCGATCGTGCAGATGCCCGGCGGGGTTCCCGTCGCGACCGTGTCGATCGGTGGGGCGAAGAACGCCGGCCTTCTCGCCGTTCAGATTCTCGGTGTGTCCGACGAGTCGCTCCTCGATCGGATGACCGAATACCAGGCCGACCTCGCCGTTCAGGTTGAGGCGAAGAATCGGGCTCTCAAACTCACACTATGAGCGTTTACTCCGCAAGCCCGATTCGCTACCCGGACCTCGGCGCTCCCGCCCTGATGACCCGGCGGGCCTGGTGGCTCGTCGTACTCAATTTCCTCATCCCGGGGTCTCCCCAGGTGCTCGCGGGAAATCGCAAGCTGGGGCGAATCGGACTTGGCGCGACGTTGGCCCTCTGGCTGATAGCCGCGCTTATTATCGTCGCGTACTCGCTGTGGCGCACGGCGACGTTGTCCATCGTGACCAACTCGTTCGCACTGACGGCGGCGCAAGTACTGCTGGCTGGATATGCCGTGTTGTGGCTGGTGCTCACTGTCGACACTCTCCGGCTGGTGCGGCTCGTCCGTGCGCGGCCCAACTCGCGGTTCTGGATCGCGGCGTTCACGGTTATTTTGCTCGTGGCATCCGTTGGAACCGCGACCGCGGGCGCCTACTACGCCGGTGTCGCCCGCGGCACGTTGAGTTCGATCTTCGGGGGAGGGGCAGCGTCGGTTCCGCCCGTCGACGGCCGCTACAACATTCTGTTGCTCGGTGGCGACGCCGGTCCCGACCGCGAAGGGCTGCGACCGGACAGCCTCTCGGTGGTCTCAATTGACGCCGACACCGGCCGGGTGACCATGATCGGGTTGCCGCGTGACATGCGGAAGGTGCCGTTCTCGGCGGGTTCGCCGATGGCAAAGCTGTATCCGAACGGCTACCGCAAGTGCGACGTGAGCGTGTGCAAGCTGAACTCGGTGTACACCGAGGCGGAATTGCGTCACGACGATCTGTATCCGAGTGCCGCCGCGACCGGTTCGACGCCCGGAATTGAGGCGACGAAGGAAGCAGCTGAGGGAATCACCGGGCTGACGATCCAGTATTACGCGCTCATCGATATGCAGGGCTTTGCTGATCTGATCGATGCGCTCGGTGGTGTTGAGGTCACCGTGGAGAAGCGACTGCCGATCGGTGGCGACGAGAACCTCGTCGGTGTCGTCGAGTGGATCGAACCGGGCACCCAGACGCTCGACGGCTACCACGCGCAATGGTTCGCGCGCTCACGGCACAACACCGATGACTTCGACCGGATGAAGCGGCAGCGCGAGCTGCAGGCGGCCATCCTTCAGCAGTTCACACCGGCGAACGTGCTGACTAAGTTCCAGGCGATTGCGCAGGCCGGCACGCAGGTGGTGAAGACCGATGTTCCGCAGGACATGCTCGGCTACTTCACGAACCTCGCGATGAAGTCGAAGGAGCAGCCGATCACGTCGGTTGAGCTGACGCCGGCGAACGGGGTCGACCAGGACGATCCGGACTTCGAGCAGATCCGGACCCTGATCCGGGCTGACCTGTACCCGCCAGAGCCGACGGAGACGCCGGCGGGCTAGTTGCCGCGGCGCCGGGTGTCTACGGCCAGAGCGTTTCGTAGAGCGGCATCGTGCCTTCGTTGATCATTCGGTCCGAGGGGTACGCTTGCCAGGTCGTGATCCACCATCCGTCGCGGAAGTAGTACTGCTCCCCGACATTCCACCGGGTCGGATCTTCCTCGCTCGGCTCGATGACCGTTGCATACGTGCATAAGGTGCCGGTGTTCCACTCCTCACATGTTGCACCGATCGCCTGTACGGCAACGATGGTGCTGGCAAGCTGGTCGGCCGGGAGCAGGTTGATCGCAGTCTGTAAGCCGCCCTCGGTTGGGCCGCCCCAGTAACATTTCATTCCCGGCAGCTCTTGTCGGAGTGCCTCAACCTCAGGAAATCGTGATGTGCCAGTGTCCATTACTTCCGGCATATTCAGCTCGACGTTCTCGTACGTTTGGAGGAACGCCTCGGTGTAGATCTGTCGGCAGTCGGTGGGTAAGGGGCGGGTCGGTTCTTCAGATGGCGTGGAAGCTGGTTCGGTGGCAGTCGAGGCTGGGCGTGGAGGTTGAGGATTGCTATCGTTCGCCGAACCTGAATCCGTTCCGCTCTCTGTGCCCCACGAAGCAACGGAGAGTGCAAGGGTACCGAGCGCGACAACGCCGACCGCGCTCAGGAGTATGGCGGTGAGCCGTTTTCTGCGCGAGAATTGTCGCCGTGTGCCGACTGCCGCCTTCGCCACAATTCCCCCGTAATAGTCCGAACCTGAGTTGTCCTGGCCCCAGTGTTGCTCCCCCGCTCGAATCGCGCTACTGGGGCGGTCACCCCAGAGTGGGTGCCGTCAGGCATCTCCGTCGGAGAACGAGCTGGGGATCCGGCGTGCACAATCGTGACTCGTTCGGCGTCGGCGTCGGCGATGGCCGTGCCAGGGCTCCGGAGGTCGAAGCGAGCTCGGACCTCTACACGGAGGGAACCTACCGGACAAGAGGGCTTAGCCGACCGAGGAGGTCGGCTGCGAGACTACAGGTCCGCGTGGAGGGCCCACACGCGCTCTGCTGAATCGCGCCAGCTGAATGCACGCGCGCGGTCCTGGCCGACTATTCGGAGATGCCCGGCGCGCTCCGTGTCTGTAAGGACGGACGAAACGGCGTCAGCCAGTCGCTCGCCGTACCCTTTTTTGCCTCGTTCGACAGCGATACCGGCCCCACCCGCTACCTCCAGGAGCGCAGGGTCGTCCGAATGCACGACGGGCGTCCCGAACGAGAATGCTTCGACAAGTGGGAGGCCGAAGCCCTCCTGCAAGCTCGGGTACACAAAAACGCTCGCGCGATCGAGGACAACGGCGAGGTCTTCATCCGAGAGATAACCGAGAGCGCGAACCCGGTTTTCAGGGAGCCCGGCTTCGTCCGCGACGACAGCGAGTGACAGTTCTCCCCACGTCTCCGGGCCGAGGACGAGAAGTGGAAGGTCAGGGGCGCCCGTGCCTCCGAGCCCGTTGATCAGGGCTGTTATTCCGCGGCGTGGATCAAGGGAGCCTACCGTCAGGATGTATTCGGATGGCAGGCCGAGCCTGTCAGCGCGATCGTCGGCGTCACCCGGCAGCGTCAGGCCGGACGCAACGGCGCCGGAGATCACACGCACGCGGTCGCCGAGGTCGACGATCTCCGCCAACTGTTCAGCAACCGCATGGGTAGGCACAACTACCGCGTCGGCGTGTTTCTTCGCGCGCTTGAGCATGGCTTTGTGCCACGCAACGCTGGTCGGCGTCAGGGACTTGGGGTGCGTCCACGGCAGGGTGTCGTGGATTGTGACAACCATCTGCGTTGCATCGAACTCGCGGTCGTGGCGGTGAAGCGGTGCCAGGAGGCTGGGGGAGTGAATCATGCCAGAACCGAACGATGGAACGATCCCGAGTTGCCAGGCGGCGGACAGTTCCCTGCGCGGCAGCGTCGTCCGGTGAAGAGCTGCCAGACCGGGCAGCGCTTGTTCGACAGCAGTGACCTTTTCCGCCGGGAGCGCCGAGATGATTCCTTCGACTGCGCATCCCTTCGGAGCCGTCTGGACGAGTGCGCGGGTGAGTTCTTCCGCGTAACGGGAGATCCCATTGGGGAGCGGGGTCACCATTTGATCGACGATGACGCGAAGTGTCGTTGTCATGAGTCGTCCTCAGTCGTTTTTTACGGGACGCGGTATCGCACCGGATGCCACGGCTTCGGTAAGAGCGTCACGCCAGTGGCGCATCGGTTTCAGTCCAGCGACTGCCCAGGCATCGTGGCCGAGAACGGAGTAGGCCGGTCGTGGCGCGGGCCGTACGAATGCAGACGAATCGGTTGGTTGCACGCGCTCGGGGTCAAGTCCCACTTCCTCGAAGATGGCCTTCGTGAAATCGAACCAGGACGCCTCGCCGGAGTTTGTGCCGTGGTAGATACCTGCAGGTGCATTCGAGTCGACCATTGTGACAATTTGCCTGGCCAAGTCGGCGGTCCAGGTCGGCTGCCCGAGCTGATCCGTTACGACGCTCACCGTGGGATGGCTGCCTGCGAGCCGAAGCATGGTTGCTGCGAAGTTCGGTCCGTGCTCGCCATAAAGCCATGCCGTGCGAACGATGAATGTGCGGTCGGGGTTCTCCGAGAGTGCCGCTTCCTCACCGGCTGCTTTCGTGCGCCCATACGCGGAGATCGGCTCGCGGGGCGCACTTTCGGAATACGGCGTCGTCGCGTCACCTTTGAAGACATAATCGGTAGAGACCTGGACGAGCTGGGCTCCAGCTTCCCGGGCAGCGATCGCAAGGTTTCTTGCTCCCGTAGCGTTGACAGCGAACGCGGCATCCTCGTTCGATTCGGCGTCATCGACCTTCGTGTACGCGGCCGAGTTGATAACGACATCGTGCCCAGATACGGCATTTCGAACCGCATCGAGGTTGGTGACATCCAGGTCAGACCGGCCAACTGCCGTGACATCACGACCTGTCAGAGCTTTCTGGAGGTCCGTTCCGAGCATGCCGGTTGCTCCGGTAATGAGATAGCGCAATTAATCCTCCTGCGGTGTGGATGGGCCCCGCTCGAGCAGGAACTGGTGGACCGTTCCGGCGGGATTCACAACTATGTTCCACCCATATTCTTGGAGGTCTTCCAAAAGCTCCGTATTCGATTCTGCGACAGTGACGAAATCAGAACCGTACTTATCCGCCAAAGAAACGAGATCTCCAGCTGTCAGTGTGGTGTACGCACCCAGATCGGCAGGCACCTTGCAGTTGGCCTCCAGACCGCCGAGGTCGTCAATCCGCGTCTTCCACTCGTCCCACGGGGCGCCGCCGTATGGGACGTTCTTGCAGGATGCGATCACCGGGCGTTCTGTAACCATTCCGATGAAGGAAACGGCAGGCGGGGCAACGATGACTTCACCGGGAGCGACGAATTGGCGGGCAGTGGCGCCCCAGATGTGCAGCGATTCGTCGGCGATAAACCTGGTCTGAACCGGATGGAACGAGAGCGCGTTTGAGAAGGCGGCTGTGAGGACGAAGACGAGAGCAAAGAGGCTTGCTCCCACACCCAGGGTGAACTGCTTGGTGTGCCTGTGCCGCAAGGCTTTCCGACTGACCACGGCGAAAACGACAATGGTCAGGATTGCCGCAATGAAAATCGGGTTCCGAATACTACCCAGGAAGGACCAGTACCCGTCGCGTGTGATCGCGATGAAGGCCACCGCCCACACCACGAGAACTGCGCCGTACGTGCGGGACCACGCCGGCTTCAGCACGGGCAACAACAGCCCCCACACCATAAACGGAAGAAGAAGAGCGCCGAGGCGGTACACATTCGTGGCCTGCGCGATGGCGCCTACGAGGGGTATCTGGAGGTGATCGGCGATCAGGCCCAGCCCGAGCCCCAACGCGGCCAGTCCCACCGAGGCGAGCCAGTACGGTCGTGCACGAGCGGAGGTGAAGAACAGTGAGAGAACCGCGAGCGTGATGTAGCCCAAACAGGCGACCACCTGCATGGGAGCCCATGTGTGGGCAGCGCAGTGGAACGGGATGATGGTGTCGCACACTTCGATGAAATCAGTGAGGTTCGAAGCGACGGGCCGAAGGGCAAGGCCGAGGCCAACGGCTCCCGCTCCACCAATGAAGGCAAGCAAGGTCGACACTCGGAGCCTTCTTTCGCGCAGGAAATCCATCAGTGCCACCGCGAGCAGGATGATAAGCATCACACTGCCTTGCTGGACATGCACGATGGCGATCCCGACGACGCTGAGGGCGAAGAAACCGCGTCTCCCCGTGAGCAGTGCGGCGAGTGCCAGATAGATCATGTTGCTGCTAAGGACAGCAGGAAGGGCGAACGGTATTACTCCGGTTCCTGTGCCGAGGAAAGCCCATGGCGTGATCGAAGCAATCGATGTGACCGCGAGGGTCGCGACCCATGGATTCAACGGGACCCAGTGACGGGCCAGGAGAGCCGTGGCGATTCCGAATGCGAGAAGTCCGATGCACCAGTACAGGAAGTAGACGATGTCCAACTGGTTCAGCGACGCCCCCACAAAAGTCACCAGATCGAAGAACCAGTGCGGTTGCGGTGCGTTCTCCAGAAACCAGTCGCCGCGGAACGCATCAGGGTTTGCCCAACTGATGCCCTGCGGTGACAACACATAGTGATCGCCGACGCCGGCGCTATAGCCGTTCGTCGAGTTGTTCGAGTTCAGAAGGACTCCGAAGAGACCAGCCGATGCGAGTGCCAAGGTCCAGAAGTTGGACAAAACACGCGAAATGATGTCTAGGGGCCGCGAATTCTCAAGCATTACTTGCAGCAAGCGATGGAGGGGTGCTGAGGTGTTTCGCCTGGCTTCTGAGGCGGAGGAGCCCGGTGCCCATGCGCCAGGTGTCAGCCCAACGAACAGTCGATTTCTTGGGCTGGTGCTCGTGGGAAAGGCGAACCGGCACTTCCACGATCTGGAGCTTTTGCGCCTCGGCCGCAAAGATGAGCTGTGTAGTGAAAAGGAAACCGCTCTCGGTAAACCGTTCATTCATCGCGCGCGCCCAGTCGCCATGGACCAGAACCGTTCCCTGGGAATCACCTACCTCCGACCGGAGCACGAGCGTCCGGAGAGCGCGGAACGACGACGTGAAGATGTGCCGCGTTCGAGCCCGCGTAACCCGCGACTCGGAGTGCGCCTTGGACCCGATGACCACCGGCGGGAGTGGGTCCAGTTTGCTCGCGGCCTCCAGGTCGTCGAAATCGAACGGCAGGTCATCGGCGGACAACAGGATCTGCGATCCGTGGCTGGCAGCAATCCCTGCTCGGAGCGCGTTACCCATGCCTTTGTCCGACTGAATGATGATTATTTTGAGATGGGCGGTATCCGTGGCCAGGTCGTTGACGAGCGGCCACGTCAAGTCGGTTGATCCGTTCTCAACCAGAATGAGTTCGTTGTTTCCACTCGTGAAGAAGGCCGACCACCTTTCCAGAGTGCGTGCGATCACGGCAGCACTATTATGCATAGGAATTATGACCGAAAGCCGTGGGGGCGTTTCATGAAGTCGAAATGGCATGGGTGAGAGTGCTCCGGTTCAGAAATTCGCGTGGGCCATCGCTATAAAAGGAACTCGACGCCGAGTTCTGCTCAAGCAGACAGCACTGAAGTCTATGGAGCGGTGGGAGATCTTACCAATCGAACGCGCCGTTGTACCGGAACCACGGCGACGGGAACCAACCGGGATGGGTAGAATCGTGACGTGCAGATCCGTGAACTGAAAATCCCCGACAGCTACGAAATCACTCCGAAGCAGTTCGGCGACGATAGAGGAATCTTCCTCGAGTGGTACAGGTTCGACAAGCTGGAGGAAGCGACAGGACGGTCCATCGAGTTGGCACAGTCGAACACGTCTGTGTCGAAGCGTGGCTCGGTTCGCGGTATTCACTTCGCCGACGTTCCGCCAAGCCAGGCAAAATACGTCACAGCGACTCACGGAGCTGTCCTCGACTTTGTCATCGACATCCGGGTCGGCTCGCCGACTTTCGGCGAGTGGGATTCTGTGCTTCTCGACGACAATGAACGCAAGGCGATCTTTCTCTCTGAAGGACTGGGCCACTGCTTTGTCGCCCTCACCGAAGGCGCAACCGTGAGCTACCTTGTGACCGATGTCTACCGCCCGGAGCGCGAACACGGCATCAACCCACTCGACAGTGACATCGGACTGGTCTTTCCTGACGAGGCTGGGGCGCCTCTTCTCTCATCGAAAGACACCGACGCTCCCGGACTGGCGGAGGCGGCTGCGTCCGGTTTGTTGCCGACGTGGGACGTGACGCGTGCCTACTACGAGACCCTCCGGAAGGGGAACTAACTCATGCGCGGAATCATTCTCGCTGGAGGTTCGGGCACGCGGCTGTGGCCGATCACGAAGGGCATCTCGAAACAGCTGATGCCGATCTACGACAAGCCGAGGATTTACTACCCCTTGTCGACGCTGATGATGGCCGGGATCAGAGAAATCCTGATTATCACGACGCCCGAATACAACGACCAGTTTCGTGCGTTGCTCGGTGACGGGTCCGATCTGGGGATCAGGCTCGAGTATGCAATCCAGGAGTCACCGGACGGCCTCGCGCAAGCCTTCATCATCGGTGAGGACTTCATCGGTGACGAGAACGTCGCTCTCGTGTTGGGCGACAACATCTTCCACGGCACGGGGCTCGGCTCAGCGCTCCGGAATCACGGGGAGGTTGACGGTGCGTTGATTTTTGCGTATCACGTTGCAGAACCGCGTTCATACGGAGTCGTCGAGTTCGATGAGAATTTTGTCGCTGTCTCGATCGAAGAGAAGCCCGCGGAACCGAAGAGCAACTACGCGGTCCCCGGTCTCTATTTCTATGACAATTCGGTGGTAGAGATCGCGAAGACGATCGAGCCGAGCGCTCGCGGTGAGCTTGAGATCTCAACGGTTAACGAGCGGTACCTCGAAGCAGGCAGACTGCAGGTTCAGGTGCTCGACCGCGGCACAGCGTGGCTGGACACTGGGACATTCGAATCGATGATGCAGGCGTCAGAGTACGTGCGGGTCATCGAGGATCGCCAAGGGTTCAAAGTTGGCTGCATCGAGGAAATCGCCTGGCGCGCTGGCTGGATCGACGATGAGCAGCTTGCATCGCTCGCCGCACCGCTCGTGAAGAGCGGGTACGGCAGATACCTGACGACCCTGACAAAGACGCAAACCGCGAGATAGAGCCTTCGCGGCCCGGCCGGATGTACTAGTGGCGTCCGGTTGAGGACGTGATGCGAGCCCGAAAGGTCAGGGCAAGGCTCAAGGCCCACCGAACTGGAGCCAGCAGTGGTCCCGCGTACTTGCGGGAAAGGAAAAGTTTGGCGCTTTCATGGTGCGCCTGAACCATCGCCGCAGAGTCCATTGCGGTTGAGTGGGCGCCCGTGTGCACGATCCTTGCGGACGGCTCGTACAGGTTTCGATATCCGAGTTCACCGATCCGGTAACCAAGGTCTACGTCCTCGAAATACATGAAGAAACTTGAGTCGAAGCCACCGAGCTTCCGGAAGACGTCGCTTCGAACCAGAAGGCAGGCGCCTGAGAGCCACCCGACGTCCCGTGCCCGCTCGCCGCTGTCGTCGTCGTTTCTGTAAGCCCGGGTCCACGGATTGGATGGCCATAGATTCGCAAGAAGGGCGTGCCCGATACCGTTACGCAATGAGGGGATGGCGCGCCCGGATGGATAGACGTCGCCTTCCGCCGTGAGGATGGCCGGACCGACGGCGCCGATCCGGCTGTCGCCCGTCGCAGTCTCAATCAAGCGGTCGATTGAGCCAGCCCCGAGAACCACATCGGGGTTGCTGATCAGTATCCACTCGACAGTGTCCGGAAGCGTTCTTACAGCGGCATTAATCCCGCCGCCGTAGCCGACATTCGTCTCAAGGGGCACGTACTCGGCTCCGAAGTCCGCCGCGAGACGACGAACCGATTCTTCCGGCGAGTTGTCAGCGACAACGACAATCGCTGGAGAACTGATTGCGCCGTGGATGGACGACAGGAATTGTGGCAGTACGTCTTCGGAGCGGTAGCTCACGGTGACGACTGCGACCGCTGGCGTATTCAGGTGGCTGTGGATCGACATATCTCTCTCAATCCTAGTTCCAGCTCAGCACCGTGAGAGCCGGGCCGGCGTGGTTCAACGCCGGTCACCCAATAGCGCGGATGAACTCCGCGGCAATTCGTTCCGGTGATGTTCTCACGCGAATGTCATTCATTCTCGACAGAGCTTCGTCCCAGCGCCGCGTCCCACGGTCCGACAGGGCGCGTTCAACGGTCTGCACTATCTCGGGAACTGAACCTGACGAATCCACGAGGTACGGGTAGTCGTCTCCCAGCCATTCGATCGCTTCCACCTGGCTTCGTTGGATCACGATGTTGGAGCGGCAATGGGCTGCAGTGAAACCTTTGAGGAAAGGCTTGAAATGGTCGAGTTCCCGCTCGTTCCTCACGGCGTAGTGAAGGTCAAATCGCGATAGCTGGTGCAGCCAAGAATCGTCGCCCTGCTGCGACGTGTCGATATGGACCGGCGTGACGACCCGCTCGATCTCCTCCCCGAGCACCGCATTGACTGTTTCTCCGAAGTAACCAGCCTTCGATTCTGCCGTGGACCTGTTGGTCAAGGTTCGGGTGATCCGGGGGTCGACGTGATGGTTGACCAGGACCACTTCAGTCTCTGGATAAAGGCGGGAATACTCACGAAACGCCGTCACCGAAGACGCGACGAGCCTGTCAGCGAATCGCATGATTCCTTCGGCCGGTTTTTCATCGACGAGGTCGACGAGCAGCGTATTCCCCGACGCCTTCCACCCCGACATCAGGTCGGACGAAACCACCTTCGCTGCGCCCTTGGTCAGGAAGAGGCGGGACGACCGGAATGAATCTGTGATGGGTGAGAACCGTACGTCGTATCTCCTGCCGTGGAAGGTTTTCACAATTTCTGCGAGCTGACTTCCGCGCATGACTGTGGATCCGGATTCACGAAACTCATCGGCGTAGACGAAGTGCACCTTCGGTCTTCCAGTAAACACAGTTCCTCTTACTCTCGAACGGCCGATAGCCAAAAACCCATCGTATCTTTCGCCATCTACGGCCCGTGCCCTAACGTGCTGAAACCCTGATGATGGTAGATTCTGTTCCGATGCCCGAACATAGTCCCGACCCTGCCCCGCCTAAACGTGCGGTATTCACCGCGCTGTTGGGTGGATACGAAGAGCTTCTTGAGCAGATCGTAGCCCACGAAGATTCTGTGGATTACATCTGCTTCACTGACGACCCGGAAACCACAAGCGAGACGTGGCAGATCGTTCAGGTCGAGCCGCTTTTCGCGACCGACCTCGTTCGAAGCCAGCGGGCGTTGAAAATCAGGGGTCACCAGCGACTCGCTGAGTACGATGAACTTCTGTACATTGACAACTCCGTCAGGCTAAAGAAGCCAGCAAGCGTGATTCTTGATTCCTGGCTCGATGGTGCCGATTACGCTGTGTCTCTTCACAGCTACCGGGAACGCGTCATTGATGAATTTGACGAGGTTATCGCACTGAATTACGACGACGCCGCTCGGGTTCAGGAACAGCTGTTTCACTACTCGGAAGCTTTTGCGTCAGTCCTCTATGAGCACCCCGTGTGGAATGGGATCATCGCTCGTCGCAATACCCCTCAGGTGCAGGCAACCATGAACCTCTGGTTCGACCATGTCCTTCGCTACTCCCGTCGGGACCAGCTTTCAGCCAACGTCGCTATCGCGGCCTCTGGCCTCGAGATAAAGACGATCGAGCACGACAATTTCGAGTCAGACACCCACGTCTGGCCGGTTGAAGCCAAACGGAAGATTCACATGGGCAAGGCATCACGGAAGATGTCTGGTCCGCTTCTGGCAGAGGTGGCGCGGCTGGAGCGAGAGTCGCGGGAATTGGCGAGGGTGCTCGAGGTGACTGAGCGGTTGCGCGCACAGCTCGAAGCCGAGAACCGGGAGCTCGAAGCGCGGCGCGCAGATTCCGCCCAGACTGCGGAATCCCTTTCGGATACACTGGTTGCCATGCAGGCCACGCGATCCTGGCGGCTTCTATCTCCCCTTCGTGCGATCCAGCGAACGGTCCAGAGCAGAAAGCAGCGGTAGCAACAATCACAAACATCATCGTTACGGGTGTTGCCGGCTTCATTGGCAGCACGCTTGCCCGGGCGGCCCTAGCGCAAGGGCACCGAGTTGTGGGGATTGACTCTCTGACCGACTATTACGATCCCTCCTTGAAACGCGCGAACCTTCGTCAGGCGCTCGAAGCTGGGCTGGAATACGTCGAAGCGGACCTCAACACATACGACCTGGACGAGCTGGTCGACGACGCCGATGTCGTCGTGCATCTCGCCGGCCAGCCTGGTGTGCGAAAGTCCTGGGGTCGCGATTTCGCCGTTTACACCGAGAACAACGTCAACGCGACCCAACGCCTGTTGGAGGCCTGCGTCAAGACGGACCGTCTTCGACGCTTTGTTTATGCTTCCTCCTCGTCGGTGTACGGCGAGGCGGAGTCGTTCCCGACGCACGAGACGGCTGTTCCGGCACCGTTTAGCCCCTACGGTGTGACCAAGCTGGCCGGGGAACACCTGGTCGGACTGTATCGTTCGAACTATGGCTTGCCGGGAACGTCGTTTCGGTTCTTCACGGTGTATGGGCCCGGTCAGCGTCCCGACATGGCCTTCACTCGCTTTCTCCGGGCCGCGAAGCGTGGCGAGCCCATTTCCGTGTTTGGTGACGGCGAGCAGGTCCGTGATTTCACTTATGTGGATGACATCGTGATGGCATTGCTCCTCGCTGCGGAGTTCCAGGGCGAGCTGCCGGGCGTGATGAATCTGTCCGGCGGAAGCAGCACAACGGTTAACGAGGTCCTGAGTACGATCTCCGAACTCCGCGGGTCACCGATCGCTGTTGAGTACCTGTCTTCGGTGGACGGTGATGTCCGCCGTACGGGTGGTGACAGCAGCCTCGCCCAAGCCTCGTTGGGCTGGAAGCCGACTGTGGCCCTTCGCGATGGCATTGAGCGTCAGTACCTGTGGGTTGATTCGCTGGACGACTGACCCGGAATCTTAAATCGTGCAGCGCGGTTCCGGCGCGACGTTTTGAGCCCTGATCACCAGGACGTGACGCTCGGGTCCAGTCTCACCAGGCCGGACCCGATCTCAGGGTGTTCAACTTCGAAGGTTGACGCCGGATTCAGCCTGTCGACCGTCTCGCCGGTTGTCTTCTCGAGGCTCCCGCGGATCATGTACTGGCCACCGCCCAGGGCGTGATCAGCAAACGAAAACTCGACGGAGTGGCTGCCGACACTGCTCGGGATATCGGTGCGCAACATTTTCGTGTTCAGCCCGTACACCGGCTGTCCGTTCGCGGTCTCAAGCGCGATCCCGGCCACCAGCGGCCCGGCATCTTCTTTCAACTCGTACCTGTAGTCGATGGTGAAATCAGATGCAGCCGGAATCCTCTTCGCATCGATGGGGTCGTCTGATTTGACAGCGATCGAAGCGATATGGCTCCGGTTCGTGGCATTCTTCCCCGCAGCCTCCTCTTGCTCAAGGCGTGCCTGCTCGAACCCGAATCGCAGAACGCGGAGGGCGTCGGATGTGTCACCGTCGAAGATGAGCTCACCGTGGTTCAGGACCACGGCCCGGTCACAGATACTGCCAACTTGTTCGGCGGAATGGCTCACAAGCACGATCGTGCGCCCGTCGCGCTGGAATTCAGCGATCTTGTCCATGCACTTACGCTGGAACGGCTCATCGCCAACCGCGAGTACTTCATCCACAAGCAGCAGGTCCGGATCGACGTGAACGGCGACGGCGAAAGCGAGGCGGACATACATGCCGGAGCTATAGAACTTCACCTGTGTGTCGATGAAAGATTCGATGCCGGAAAAGTCCACGATCGCGTCGAAGTATTTATCGGTCTCTTTGCGCGAAAGCCCGAGAATAGCGGCATTCAGGTACACGTTTTCCCGACCGCTGAGGTCGGGATGAAACCCGGCGCCCAGTTCAAGCAGAGCGGCCATGCGGCCACGGCGACGGACACTGCCCGTGGTGGGCTCGATAATTCCACCAATGACCTTGAGTAGTGTGCTCTTGCCCGATCCATTGTGCCCAATGAGACCCACCGTTGTACCCGCGGCGATATCCAGGTCGATATCGCGCAAGGCCCAGAAATCATCTCGATGCTTGCGGGAGCGGCCGAAGTTTACGATTCGCTCTTTGATTGACTTGTCCTTGTGCAGGACGAAGCGCTTGGAGACGTCTGAGACGCTGACCAGTGAAGTTGTCATAGCTCTTGAGCGAAATTCCCTTGGAGTCGTGCGAAAATCCTCTGCGAAATCAAGAGCAGGAGGAGGCTGATCGCGAGTGCGATGAGCAGACGCAGGCCGATATCAGGTGGCCAGACCTGTGCGAATGCGCCCGTCCCCGTGGACCCGCCCGCCCAGAGTGCCTTCTGCATCGCGATCACTGCGAGCGTTATGGGGTTTGCGAGGTAAAGCTGCTCAAGCCATCCGCCGTTGAGCGCGTTGTGCACGAACGAGAACGAGTACACGATGGGGGAGACCCAGAACAACAGCATGGTCGCGATCTCAACCAGGTGCTGGGTGTCTCGAAGGTAGACGTTGACCGCGGAGAGCAGGAGGCCGATGGCAGTCGCGAAAACGACGAGGGTGCAAAGAGCCAGCGGAATCAACAAGAGGGAGAGTGTAACAGGGAACGTGGAGAGCACGAGGATCGCCAGCACAAGGATCACAGACTGAACGCCGAAGTTGAAGAGGGCGCTTCCCACCGCTGCGAGCGGGAATATCTCGCGGGGCAGGTAGACCTTCTTCACGAGGCCGGCGTTGGCGATCACGGACGTCGTCGTCCCGTTGATGATCTCATTGAAGAGTGCCCATGTCGTGAGACCGATGAAAACAAAGATGCCGAAGTCGGGGACAGATCGGGCAGCCCCGAGGATCTGTCCGATGGCGAAGTAATAGATGAAGAGCTGTGCGAGAGGCCGGAAGAGGCTCCAGACAAGTCCGAGGGAACTGTCCTTATATCTGGCCTTGACTTCTCGTCGGACCAGCAGGACGAGGAGTTCCCGGTGATTCCAGATGTCTTTGATTGACCCCGCGCCGCCCCGGACCCCCTTCTGGTGTCCGACCTGTTCAAGTGGCAGCGCCCGAATGGCTGCTTCCCGAGCTTGCGCTTCCTTCGAGACAGTCTCTGTCATTCGTGACTACTCCCAATAGGTTTTCAAGCGATAAGACTCCGTGAGCGCCCGACCGAGTGGTCGCGGGCAGACCCGGCAACAGTGAAGCTGAACCCCGAGACGGAGCGTCCGACCGAACAGCACGGTCCTACGTTACCTTCCCCCACACTGAATAGCTGAGAATGTACCTCACAGGAAGGCCAACAGGAGGGCTTGGTAGGCTGCTTTAAATAATACGACTGTCTAGCTGAGGTGCTGATTGAAGAAAATACGTCCAGGCGTTGTGTCCGTAGTACTCGTCAACTTTCGTGGAGCGGATGACACCCTCGAGGCGGTCAAGGGACTGCTGAACCTGAATTGGCACCGCGATCGGCTCGAAATCGTGGTGGTCGAAAACGGCTCAGGTGATGACAGCCTCGAGAAGCTCAAGGTGCTCGGCGATGACATCGTCCTTGTGGAGTCGAAGCAGAACCTTGGGTTCACCGGTGGATGCAACCTGGGGGTCAGCAAATCCCACGGCGAGTACATCGCCTTCCTCAACAACGACGCAAAGCCGGACCCGGACTGGATATCGTCCGCTATCGCCACCTTCGCCACAGGGGCAGACATTGGGGCAGTCGCAAGCAAAGTGCTTGACTGGGAAGGCGATCGCGTCGACTACGTCGACGGATCGATCACCTGGTACGGAATGGGATACAAGCCTCATGCCGGTGAGAAGGATCGCGGCTCGTGGGACGAGGAAAAGGACGTTCTCTTCGGAACAGGCGCTGCCATGTTCATCCGGGCCGACGTTTTCGATGAACTCGGCGGTTTCGATGACAACTTCTTCATGTTCTACGACGATGTCGACCTCGGGTGGCGGCTGAACCTGCTCGGCTACCGGTTCCGGTTCCAGCCGAAGTCCCTGGCGTATCACAAGCACCACGCCTCGATGAATAAGTTCGGCAACTTCCGCGAGACCTATCTTCTCGAACGAAATGCCCTCTACACGCTCTACAAGAACCTCGACGACGAGTCGCTCGCGCAGGTTTTCCCAGGGGCGCTCCTTCTCGCTACCAGGCGCGCAGTCGCGAGAGGCAAACTGGACTCCACCCAGCTCGACCTCCGTAAGCCCGGAAACGACGATGAGCAGACCATCCCCTTTTCGAAGCAGACTGCCGCCGGTATTTTCGCCATCGACCAGTTCGTGGAGAACCTCCCTGCAGCGGACGCCGAGAGACAGAAAGTCCAGTCCTCGCGTGTGAAATCTGACCGCGAACTGAAGCGGCTTTTCGGGAAAACCGATGAACCGGCCTACCCGATCGAGAGCTATCTCGCCGGCTACGAGAAGATTGTTGGGACCCTTGGCCAGCTCGCCGAGACCACCCGCCGACGAATTCTGGTCGTCACCGGTGACCCAATCGGAGAGAAGATGGCAGGACCCGCCATCCGGGCCTGGCATATCGCCAAGACGTTGTCAGACGAACACGACGTTCGGTTGGTGAGCATCTCCAGCGCGATTTCGTTGGACGACGCCTTCGAGGTTGACGTCATATCGCGCCACAGGCCGTCAACAGCTGAGCCACACGAGCAGTGGGCTGACGTCATTATTGTTCAAGGACACGCGCTCGCGATGTTCCCCGCGTTCGGGAAATCGAAGAAGGTGCTTGTTGTGGACGTCTATGACCCCATGCACCTCGAGCAACTCGAGCAAGGGCGCGGCAAAACGCTCACCCTGTGGAATGACCAGGTCAACGGCGCGACGGATGCCCTCAATCACCAGCTTGAGATCGGCGATTTCTTCCTGTGCGCGAGTGAGAGACAGCGTCATTTTTGGCTCGGGCAGCTGGCTGCATTGGGGCGCATCAACGCGTACACGTATTCGCGAGATACAGAACTCGACTCACTCATTGCCGTCGCCCCTTTCGGTATTTCGAGCACAGACCCGGTACAGAGCCGGCACGCGATCCGCGGTTCGGTTCCCGGGATCGGGGCCGACGACAAGGTGATCATCTGGGGTGGAGGAATCTACAACTGGTTCGACCCCGACACGCTGATCCGTGCGGTTGGCAAGGTTGCTCAAACACACCCCAACATCCGCCTCTTCTTTATGGGTGTAAAGCATCCAAACCCGGACGTTCCTGAGATGGAAGCAGTCGTCGCCGCTCGCGGCGTAGCGGAAGAGCTCGGACTCACCAACAAGAATGTGTTCTTCAACGAGAGTTGGGTCTCATTCGATCAGCGTCAGGACTATCTACTCGACGCCGATCTCGGTGTGTCCACGCACTTCCAGCACGTCGAGACCACCTTCTCATTCCGGACCCGCATCCTCGACTATCTGTGGGCGGGTCTTCCGATCGTCACAACCGCGGGCGACTCGTTCGGCGACCTCGTCGAAAAGGAGAACCTCGGTGCCGTGGTACCGGAGCGGGACGAAGCAGCCATTGTTGCCGCGCTCGAACGACTGCTTTACAGCGAGGAGGCGGGCGCGGAGGCCAGGGCAAACGTGGCACGCGTCCGGGAAGACTTCTTCTGGGATAAAGCGCTTGCGCCACTTGTAGAGTTCTGCCGCAACCCTGTGGTCGCGGCAGATAAGACAGTGCTGATCAGCGAAAAGCCCCATGGCGGTCGCCAGAAGCGGGGTGGCGGGAAGAACAGCCAGGTGCGGAAAACAGGCTTGAGCCGTGATCTGGAGCGAGTCGTCTACTACCTCAAAGAGGGGGGACCGACCGCGGTTCTCGAGCAAGTCATTGAACGACAGAAGCGCCGCCGCCGCGACATCGAGTAAACGGCGCGGGGGTCAGGCTGCAGCAAGTCCTCGACTTTATCAATACCATTGCCTCTATGAGGGTAATGAGCAAGAGTAAGCTAAGGCACACCGTTCGCGCTACAGTCGCAGGCATTCTTTTCGGCCTGTTGGCTGTCGCGGGCGTCGTCGCCACACCGCCTGCTCCTGCAGTTGCTGCGGACCTCTCCCAGTTCCAGCCGGGCAATATCATCAGCGATGCTGTCTTCTTCAACAAAGACGCAATGTCGGAAGCGCAGATCCAAGCCTTCCTCAACAGCAAGGTGGCGGCCTGCTCTTCGGGGTACAAGTGCCTGAAGGATCACTCGCAGGCAACCACAACGAGGGCTGCGGATGCGATGTGCAACGGCTATGCCGGAGCCGGCAGCGAATCTGCAGCGCGCATAATCTACAAAGTTGCGCAATCCTGCGGCATGAACCCTCAGGTCATCCTCGTCATGCTCCAGAAGGAGCAAGGACTTGTGCTTGACTCGTCGCCGTCGTCGTGGGCGTGGACTGCGTCAATGGGATATGCCTGTCCCGACACTGCCGCCTGTGACACCCGTTACTACGGATTCTTCAATCAGGTCTACATGGGTGTCTGGCAGCTCAAACGATACGGGAACCCCCCTGGGACGAGCGAGTATTTCACCTGGTTCCCGGTAGGGAAGGCTGCTCCGATCCGGTTCTCGCCGAACGCCGCCTGCGGTTCAGCAAACGTCACGGTTCAGAACAAAGCGACGGCTGCTCTCTATTACTACACTCCGTATCAGCCGAACGGTGCCGCGCTCGCCGCCGGGTACGGCGCGTCGAGTGACCCCTGCTCCGCATACGGCAACCGAAACTTCTACAATTATTTCAACGACTGGTTCGGTTCGTCCACTGGCCCCGTCAACCCATTCGGCAACGTCGAAGTTGTGTCGGGTGACATCGGCAAGATCCGTGTGGCCGGCTGGGCGATCGACCCGAACACTGCAAGCCCGATCGACGTCCACGTCTACGTCGATGGGGTCGGAAAGGCCGTAACCGCGAACGTGCCGCGAACGGACGTCGGCGCAGCGTATCCGGGCTCAGGAGCCAATCACGGCTTTGACGTATCAATTCCTGCCTCGGGTGGCACCCATTCGGTATGCGTATATGGAATGAACAACGGTCCCGGAGCAAACGTGCTCTTCGGTTGCTGGGACACGACGACTCCGGGCGGAAGTCCGATCGGAAAGCTTGACCCGCTGACCGCGGATGCATCGGGGATCAAAGTGTCCGGCTGGATGATCGACCCCGACGTCGTCGACCCGATCTCGGTCCACGTCTATGTCGATGGAGTCGGTACCTCGATCCTCGCGAAGGATGAGCGCAGCAATATCGATCCATCGCTCAAGGCGTATGGCACGAAACACGGGTTCTCGCTCGTGGCTCCCGCTAGCGAAGGCAGCCACACCGTGTGCGTCTACGGCATCAATACCGGAACAGGCGCCAACCTCTTGCTTTCCTGCTCGGCGGTGACGGTGCCGAGTGCGTCGTCGGGTATCACGGAGAAGGGTCGGGTGCCGGTTGGTGCGTTGGAGTCGGTGACTGCGGATGCGTCGGGTATTTCGGTTTCGGGTTGGGCTCTTGACCCGGACACTGCGTCGTCGATCCAGGTTCATCTTTACGTGGATGAGGTGGGTAAGGCCGTTGTGGCGGACAAGGATCGTTCCGATCTTCCGTCGCAATACGCGGCGTATGGGAAGAAGCATGGCTTCCAGGAGAAGTTGTCTGCGTCTGCCGGTGTTCGTAACGTGTGCGCGTACGGCATTAACACCCAGGCTGGTGGCAACGTTTCTCTCGGGTGCAAGTCGGTGACGGTGCCGAGTGCGTCGTCGGGTATCACGGAGAAGGGTCGGGTGCCGGTTGGTGCGTTGGAGTCGGTGACTGCGGATGCGTCGGGTATTTCGGTTTCGGGTTGGGCTCTTGACCCGGACACTGCCTCGCCCATCCAGGTTCACGTCTATGTCGGTGCGGCCGGTACCGCGGTCCTTAGCGACCGCAGCCGGGCGGATGTCGCTGCAGCGCACCCCGGTTACGGTGACAAACACGGATACGCGGCCTCTCTTACCGCAGCGGCCGGACCGGTCAGCGTGTGCGTGTATGCCATCAATACCGGGCCCGGCGGAAATTTCCTGCTCGGTTGCAAGACAGTCACCGTTCCCGCGGCACCCGCCCCTGGCGCTGATCAAGGACGGACACCCATCGGCAATCTCGAAGGTGTTGTTCCAACAGCCACAGGGTTCCTTGTTTCGGGCTGGGCACTTGACCCGGATGTCACTGCGCCGATTCAGGTGCACATTTATGTTGGGGCTGTAGGGACCGCGTTTCGTGCCGACTCGGCGCGCTCAGACGTGGGTGCGCTCTATCCCAGCCATGGGCAGAACCACGGCTTCTCTGTCGCGGTGAACGCCCCAGCGGGAACGTCCAGCGTATGCGCGTACGGTATCAACAACGGCGCTGGCGGGCCCACTCTCCTGGGGTGCAAGACCGTCTCGCGCTAAATCGCTCCCGCCCGATCATTTTCCGTCCTCTGCCAAGCCGGGGCGCTCACCACACAGGAACGCAATTGAGAATATTTTTGTCGAAACTCGCCGAACGGCCGCTGTGGACCTTGATTGGATCGTGGCTCGGGATCTTCGTGTTGTCAGCGAGTTGGGCGCTTGCAACGCCGATGGGTGGCAGCCCCGATGAACCGTCACATATCGTCAAGGCTGCTTCGGTCGCACGGGGCGAGCTCATCGGTGAACCGACAAGTAAGCCCGCTGAAACTCTGGTTACCGTTCCTGCCGAGATAGCGTCCGCTCGAAGCTGGCCGTGCTACGCGTTTGATTCGTCTAAAACCGCAGCGTGCGTCGTTGGCGAAATAACGGAAGGAACCGGGGTCGCCACCACGACAACGTCCGCTGGCCTCTACAACCCCGTCTACTACGCTCTGGTGGGCTGGCCGAGCCTGATAATTGAGGATGGACGCTTCGCCGTCTTCGGCATGCGGCTCGTGAGCGCGCTCATCTCGTCCTTCTTCCTCGCGATCGCTCTGACCGTTCTCCTTCAGTTCCGGCGGCCGTGGGTCGCCGCTGCTTCGTTTCTTGCGGCGGCTACGCCGATGGTTTACTTCCTCAACAGTGCGGTCAACCCGAACTCTCTCGAGGTCTCTGCGGGCGCCGCGTTGCTGGCGTTGCTTCTCTGGGTAACCGTCGGTCCGCGTCCAGACGAAGGGTATCGGGTCGCTCTGGCACTTATCGCGGTTAGCGGCGGGTTGCTTTTCAGCGCCCGAGGAATTTCGCCGATCTGGGTGGCGCTCATCGCTGCCGTTGTGCTGATTGCGACGCCATGGGCAAGACTTGGTGCGATGTTCAGGCGGTGGGAGACCTGGGTCTGTCTCGGTCTTCTGGTGATTGGCGCGGGCTTTGCACTGGCCTGGTTGCTGGTCAGCGGCACGCTTAACAACATGGGCAACTTCCCCGGCGCCGGCGCAACGACGCCACGACAGGCGTTCATCGTCATGCTGCTTGACCGCTCCTTCGATCCAGGGCTGGTCGGCGTGTTCGGATGGCTCGACACCTGGGCGCCCTCCTTCGTCTACGTCCTTTGGTCTGCATTGGGAACGGTGGTCGCCGTACTTGCCTTGGCGATGGTGCGCGGGCGGATGCTTATCGCGTACGGCGTAGCGGCAGCTGGGTTCATTCTCGGCCCGCCCATCATCCAGTCACTCAGCGTGGAGAACTCCGGCTATATCTGGCAGGGTCGCTACACGCTCATCGCATACGTCTGCGTCATGATAGCTGCCGGTGTCGGGATGATGCTGGCGCCCCCTGCTCGTTCGATCACTGCAACGGCCCCCGTCCGAGTGAGTGTGTCATTGCTCGTCAGCGGCTTCGTCTTGCTCGCTCAAGTGTGGGCACTTGCAGTCTCGATCAAACGGTACGCGGTCGGTGTTAACGGAAGCTGGCCTGCCGTTCTTACGAACCCTCAATGGCTGCCGCCGCTGGGCGCTGTACCGTGGCTGCT
>JAZQRG010000590.1:0-9377 GCA_045629445.1 Mycetocola sp.
GGCGGGGTGTCCCGGCACGGCAAGTTCCTCGACATCGCCGCTGGCGACCTTCACGTCGTCATCCATCTCGCTCGGGCCGGGTGGTTCCGCTGGCGCGACGACGCACCCCAGCGCCAGGCGCGCGGCAAGACCGCGCTCGCCGCGCGGCTCATCCTCGACGACGGCTCAGGGCTCGACATCACCGAGGCGGGATCGAAGAAGAGCCTGTCGATCAATATCGTTCGGCAGCCCGACGTGGTGCCTGGCATCGCGAGGCTCGGCCCAGACCCACTCGACGACAGCTTCACTGTCGAGTCCCTCGCGGCGATCCTGCACGCCGCTGGCCGGGCGCAACTGAAGGGAGTTCTCCGCAACCAGTCGGTGATCGCCGGGATCGGCAACGCCTACTCCGACGAGATTCTGCACACGGCACGAATGTCGCCGTTCAAGCCGGCCACCCTCGATGACGAGGAAGTGGAGCGACTCTACGACGCGATGCAGTTCACGCTGCGAAGCGCGATCGATCGCGCCGACGGCCTCGCGGCATCCGAGCTGAAGAAAGAGAAGAAGGCTGGCCTCCAGGTGCACGGCCGCACCGGCGAACCGTGCCCGGTGTGCGGCGATATGGTGCGGCAGGTCATCTTCGCGGATTCGACGTTTCAGTACTGCCCGACCTGCCAGACCGGTGGAAAAGTTCTCGCCGACCGCGTGCTCTCCCGCCTGCTGAAGTAGCCGCTACCCCATCACCCGGTCGACGAGCAGCGTCTGACGGCGATGTCCGCCGAGCTCGAACGCAATCACGACGACCGCGGGTGCAGCCGTCACCGCGACAAGACTGATGCCGAGGCCCGCTCCGGCTTGAGCGAGCGTCACCCCAATTACGAGCAGCAGCAGAGCACCGAGGTAGGGCAAAACCTGGTAGCGAACGAGCTCGCCGAGAAGGAAGCTGTCGAGCACGAACAGGGCGACGCAGTACACGGCAACCGGCACCGCAACAGTCATCACCGCTCGGGTAACGTCGATCTCCGCGACACCCTCCACCACGTACGCCGCGACGTGAAGGCCCGCACCGATGGCTGCGACGGCGGCGAAGACGACGATGTGCCCGTATCCCCACGTCCAGCTCCGACTCCGAAAGCGCGCGAGCAAGTCTCCGGCGGGCAGAACGAAGTACATCCACCACAGCCCGAAAGCGAGGCTGACCCCGACACCAGCGAGCAGCACGGCATTGAGACTCCATCCCTGCGACTCGACGACGGCGGAGATCGATGCAACAGAGCCGAGAATGACCTCGCCGAGTGCGATGATCGTCAATAGTCCGTAGCGCTCGGCGATGTGGTGCGGATGCCAGCCGGTGCTTGTGAAGCGCCGCTCGGCAAGGAGCGGCCCGCCAAACTCCAGAAGATACAGGGCAAGGGCGAGCACGCAGAACACGACGAGGGGAACGTCCACGATCGCCAGTGCGATCCAGCCGACCTGCGCTGTGGCAATGAATCCCGCGTAGGCGAGCGCAACCCCCCGGCTGCGACTGTCGCTCCGTGCCGCCCGCAGCCACTGGGCAACCATCGCAATCCGCATGATGACGTAGCCGGCGACGACGACCCTGTTGTCGAGGTATTCGCCGTTGTCGATCGAGTGGAAGACGGCGGGCAGCCCGAGGGCAAGAACGAGCACGCCGGTCATCTGCACCATCGTCGTGATGCGGAAGAACCAGTCATCGGTGTCATACGCTGACGCAAACCAGGTGAAATTAATCCACGCGAGGCAGATGGCCACCATTGAGTACGAAAACCCGAGAACAGCGGATGCCGTATGGCCGTCGGCCAGGAGATGCGCCAGTTGAGAGCTGGCCTGGCTGAACGCAACGACGAAAGTCAGATCGAAGAGCAGCTCG
Source organism: Mycetocola sp. (assembly GCA_045629445.1). GTDB lineage: Bacteria > Actinomycetota > Actinomycetes > Actinomycetales > Microbacteriaceae > Mycetocola_A. The sequence continues at coordinate 1,874 of JAZQRG010000590.1, forward strand.
AGCGGACTTGCCGTACGGTGCGCCTCGTCAGGATCTCGCCCGGTCATGGGCACCAGGCGGTGGCTCCAGCCTCGCTGCAGTCCGGAATGTGCGCTCTCCGACATGGGAACCATAGTGCCACCCCGTCACGGGTTAGCCGGTCTACTCGTCGAGTGCGAGTTCCTTCGGCAGCTCAAAGTCACGAGTCGACAGCTCCTCGATGTTGACGTCCTTGAATGTCAGCACCCGAACGCTCTTGACGAAACGGTCAGACCGGTAGACATCCCATACCCAGACATCCGTCATGGTGATCTCGAAGTAGAAGTCGTGCTCCGTGTCACGGCGGACGAGATCGACGTCGTTGGCGAGGTAGAACCGGCGCTCGGTCTCGATCACATATTTGAACTGCGACACAACGTCGCGGTACTCGCGATACAGGGCAAGCTCGACCTCGCGGTCGTAGTCCTCGAACTCGTCTTCTTCCATGGTGAGACCATCCTACGCGTACGAGACGAGCCAGCTCTTCCGATGAAAATCGGTCATTCCGAGGCTGCGGATAGCGTCGAGGTGCTCCCCGCTGCCGTATCCCTTGTTGCCGCTCCAGCCGTAACCGGGAAGCAGAGCGTCCTGGGCGATCATCATCGTGTCACGATGAACTTTCGCGAGAACGGATGCCGCTGCGACCGATACACAGTCACGGTCGGCCTTGATCCGGGTACGGACGTCAAGCGGGCTCGTGAGTACGGGATTCAGCCAGTCGTGGTTGCCGTCGAGGAGAATCACGCTCGCGGACACGTCAGCGCCCTGGGCGTGCAGCAACTGCAGGGCGCGCTTCCCGGCGAGGCCGAGGCAATGGGTAATGCCGAGGTCATCGACCTCGTGGGCATCAGCCATACCGACAGCACCGAACAGCACCCATTCCCGAACGAGCGGCTCGAGTTCCACGCGCCGTTTTTCGCTCAGCAGCTTCGAGTCGCGGAGTCCAGCCGGATGCGCTCCGCAGGTCTCAGCGACAACGGCCATTCCGACCGCGACGGGTCCGGCGACGGCGCCACGGCCAACCTCATCGCAGCCGATCACGAATCGTGATCCACCCGAGAAAAACTCCCGCTCGACGACGTCGGTCGGGTCGGAGACGGCCATCATCATGGCGCGTCTGGATCGCGAATGCCGGCGAAGACCGCCGGGTGATTGTCGAGCCAGCTCCAGTGCGAGCTGGGCCAGCTGACGACGAACGCCCGCCCAACGACGTTGTCGATGGGAACGAATCCGTTGCCGGGCTGCTCGCGGTTGTACCGTGAATCTTTCGAGTTGTATCGGTTGTCACCCATCACCCAGAGCGAGTTCTCGGGGACCGTGACATCGAAAGCATCCTTCGACACATTCGTCACACCCGCGGGAAGCATGATGTATGGCTCGTTCAGCGGCACACCGTTGACGGTCATCTGACCGAGCGTGTTGCAGCACTCGACCCGGTCGCCCGGCAGCCCGATAACGCGCTTGATGAGGTGGTCGTCACTGTCGGATGCCGACAGCCCAACGGCAGACAGGACCCAATCGACGGCCGCAACGAGCGGTGGTTGCTCGATTTCGGCAGTCGGCGGGAGCCATCCGCCCGGGTCGCGGAATACGACGACGTCGCCACGCTCAATCCCGACGAGGTCGGGGACGAGTTCGTTGACGAGAATGCGGTCGTCGATCTGGAGGGTCTGCTCCATCGAGCTCGATGGGATGAAGAACGACCGAACGAGGAATGTCTTAATCAGGAAGGAGACGAGCAACGCAACCACGAAGATCACGAGCACGTCCCTCATGAAGAGGAGTGCACCGCGCTTTCGGGAACGCCGCCGTAACCTGGCGGAGGAATTGTCCGCCGGCACTGTTGTTTCTGTCATATAACCACCCGAGCTCCCCACCAGTTTATCGGTGGGGAGCTCGGTGAAGTTTCGCTGAGTACGCGGAAACCTAGTTGAAGCGCTTTTCCTTGATCTTCGCCTTCTTGCCGCGGAGTTCGCGGAGGAAGTAGAGCTTGGCACGACGGACATCACCGTGGGTGATGACCTCGATCTGCTCGATTACCGGGGAGTGCACCGGGAACTTGCGCTCGACGCCGACACCGAAGCTGACCTTGCGGACAGCGAAGGTTTCGCGGACGCCTTCGCCCTGGCGACCGATAACGATGCCCTGGAAGACCTGGATTCGAGAACGGCTGCCCTCAACGATGTTGACGTGAACCTTGACCGTGTCACCGGCGCGGAATTCGGGAATGTCGCTTTTGAGGGATGCTGCATCGACACTGTCGAGGATGTGCATGATAGTTCGCTCTCTGTAACCGCCACAGGTCGACTACGAATAAAGGGTTAGTTGGTGTGTGTCCGCTTGCCCTGAAATGTCAGGACGAAGGCGCTTACTCCCCTGTGGCAGAGTCCGGCCGCGGCACAATGTTCTATTGTGCCATGGTTGGGATGCCTCACGCAAAGCGGGCGGACGTCAGCGCTCGTCGCGCGGGCTCTCCTGCACGATGATGACGTGTTCCTCAGACACTGTTGATGACCCCGGCGGCACCCGGCCGACGGTTGGTGCTGTCGCCATCTGTTCGAATTCCGCGAGCGTTTCTCTTGCCCGCCTGGCGGCATCCGTGAAGAAAGCCCACACCGAGTACCAGAACGCGACGATCCCGGCGAGGACACCGAGCACGGCAAATGTCGACGTGTTCGGTCCGAACAGACCAAAACCGATGATGAACACGTGCCAGAGGGTCAGGATCAGAATGTCCCACCAGGCCACGGCCTTCTCTCGGCGAACCGTCGGGCGCGCGTAGATCAGCAGCGACACGGCGGTAAGCGCAAGGAAGAGAATGGGCATCGCGATGACGAGCCCAATAAACTCCCAGCCGCCACCGCCGAAGATCCCCCAGCCGATGAGTGGCCAGATGGGAAGGACGATGGATGCGATGAACATCCAGGGCCGAAACGCCCGACGTACGATCATGGCCCCAGCCTAGATCGATGTGCTGGGAATGTCCCCCGCACAACCGGGCTGATCGCTCAGGGCTGAAGCAGGTCGGGACGCACACGCCGAGTGCGCTCGAGTTGCTGTTCCCGGCGCCACGCCGCGATGGCCGCGTGGTTGCCGCTCAGCAGGATCGGCGGCACGTCGAGTCCACGCCACGACGCCGGCTTGGTATAGCTGGGTGCTTCGAGCAGGCCGTCCTCGTGCGACTCCTCGACGAGGGAGTGCGGGTTGCCGACGACGCCGGGGATGAGCCGGCCGATCGCCTCGATCATCGCCATCACGGCGACCTCTCCCCCGTTGAGCACGTAGTCGCCGAGGCTGACGAGCCGAACCCGCGCCCGTTTCGCGGTGTCGTCGAAGACACGCTGATCAATGCCCTCGTAGCGGCCACAGCCGAAGACGAGGTGATCCTCTGTCGAGAGTTCGCGGGCCATTGACTGCGTGAAGACCTCCCCGGCCGGTGACGGGAAGATGACGAGCGGCCCGGCTTCGATGTCAGCGGCTGGCTCGTTCTCGGGATATGCGGGCAGGATGCCGTCGAGTGTCGTTCCCCACGGTTCGGGCTTCATGACCATCCCGGCGCCGCCGCCGTATGGAGTGTCATCAACAGTGCGGTGGCGATCGGTCGTTGCATCACGGAGGTTGTGAATACCGAGGTCGATGATTCCGGCCTGGCGCGCCTTGCCGAGAAGGGAGATATCGAGCACGTCGAAGAACTCGGGAAAAATCGTGACGATGTCGATGCGCATGTCTGAAATCCTAGGTGGCACGTAGTGCGCCGTGACGGCCAGGTCTCTCTCCCGACGATGAGTGCGGCGAACTGGTCGACGCTCGAGTTCCTCTGGCGCGCGCCCTGGCGGGCGGCGTCACGCGGCCGTGAAGCCGATCAGCGTGCGGTGTCGCCGGATTCGGAACCGGTGGCATCCGCCGCGGGTTCGCCACCAGCATCCGCAACATCCGCCGTGTCGGCTGCAGCGGATTCGTCAGCAACGGGTTCGTCAGCGACGGGTCCGTCAGCGACCGGTTCGTCATCGGGCTCATCGGGAAGCTCTTCGAAGAGTCCGGGAGGCGGTGTGACGGTGACGATGCCTGCGGAGATGTCAACGGCAGGAACGAGTGCCTTCACGAACGGCACCATGACCTCGCCCTGGGGCGTTTTCACGATGAGGAGGTCCTGTGCCGGGAAGTGCTCGATTCGAGCGACAGAGCCGATGGTTTCACCGTCGCGCTGCACGGCGAGTCCGACCAGCTGGTGGTCGTACCAGGCGTCTTCCTCCTGCGAAGGCTCAGCCGAGTCCTGTTCGATCCAGAGGATGGCCTTGACGAGCGTTTCCGCTTCCGAACGGTCGGTGACACCCTCGAAGAATCCGACAGCGTGACCGTTGTACCAGCGCAGCTCGGTCAGCGTGAGCGACTTGCCGTGCCAGGGCGACCCGGTCGGGACCTGGAGGGTGAAGACGGCGCCGGGGACGAATCGTCTCGCCGGGTCATCTGTGAATAGTTCGAGCTTGATGGCCCCCTTGAGCCCGTGGGCCTTCGTGAGCCGACCCACCCGGAGTTGGGTCTTCGGCATTTTTTCGGCGCTCACCTTAGGAGTCGGTGTCGACGACGTCGACGCGGACGCGTCGGCCATCGGCGAGGGCTGAAACCAGAGTGCGCAGTGCCTTTGCCGTGCGGCCTGAACGGCCGATCACACGGCCGAGGTCCTCGGGGTTCACGCGAACCTCGAGGACCTCACCGCGTGGTGAGCTCTGCGCTACGACGGTCACGTCGTCCGGATTGTCAACAATCCCCTTGACGAGGTGTTCGAGAGCAGGTGCGAGCAATTGTTACGCCTTGTCTTCTTCTGCAGCAGCGGTCTCGTCTGCAGACGCGGCCGGAGCCTCGTCCTTGACGGCCGGCTTCTCTGCCTTCGGCTTGAGGACCGGCTTCTTCTTCTCGTCTGCGACGAAGGGAACCTTGGGCTCCTTCACCTTGACGGTGGAAACAGCATCCTTGTCACCCTTGAACTTGCCCCAGTCGCCTGTGAGCTTGAGGAGGGCGGCAACCTGCTCGGTCGGCTGTGCGCCAACGGAGAGCCAGTACTGTGCGCGGTCGGACTTGACCTCGATGAACGAGGGGTTCTCGGTCGGGTGGTACTTGCCGATTTCCTCGATGACGCGGCCGTCGCGCTTGGTGCGCGAGTCAGCAACGACGATGCGGTAGTACGGTGCACGGATCTTACCCATGCGCTTCAAACGAATCTTGACAGACACAATTCTCCTGAATTAATTGTTGTGTGATTGTGCTCGTCACCGGGAGCGTGGGGGCACACTCGGTCCGAAAGCCTTCTAATGCTGTAGCGCCTGATTAGAGGGTCGGGCGAGTACAGACTCGACTAACCATTCTGTCAGATATTTCGGCGTTGTGTGACCACGATCGGTGAGGCCCCGATCAGCCGTTGATGCTGTCGCGCCAGGCCAGCCAGCGCTTGACCTTCGCAATGTCGTAGTCCGGCCCGCTGAGACCGATCGTGAACATCGTTGTTCCGAGCTCAAGCAGCTTCTCTGCGTTCTCCTCGCTCGAGCCGCGCACCTCGGTTGAGATTTCGATCTCGCTCACGTCGCGACCGACGGCCTCGCCGTGGCCCCGCAGTATCTCGAGCTTCTCCGCGAGAACCTCCGGCGAACTGAAGCTGTGCCAGATATCGGCGTGCTCCGCGACAATGCGCAGCGTCTTTTTCACTCCGCCGCCCCCGATCATGACCGGGATCTTGCGCGTTGGCGCTGGGTTCAGTTTCGACCAGCGGTCTTCGATGACGGGCATGTCGCGGCTCAGCGCTTCGATCCTTGAGCCGGCGGTGCCGAACTCGTAGCCGTATTCGTCATAGTCGCGCTCGAACCAGCCTGCCCCGGTGCCGAAGATGAATCGGCCACCCGAAATGTGGTCGAGGGTGCGAGCCATGTCGGCCTGGAGGTTGGCGTTCCGGTAGCTGTTGCAGTTCACGAGGGTGCCGAACTCAACCCGGCTTGTCTGCTCAGCCCACGCCCCGAGCATCGTCCACGCTTCGAAGTGGAGTCCATCGGGGTCGCCGGACAGCGGAAAGAAGTGATCCCAGTTGAAGAGGATGTCTACGCCGGCGTCCTCAAGTTCGGCTACCGTATCGCGGATGGTTCGGTAGTCGGCGTGCTGGGGTGCCAGTTGCGCTCCGATGCGCACGGGGCGTGGTGTGTGAGTCGTCATGAGTCGAGCCTAGATCCCCCTGCACCGGCACGCGTGGAATGATGAGAGGGTGCTGCGCGTTCTCGTGGCGGAGGGGTAACGGGTATGGGCATTGAGTTCACGCGATCTGAACGGTCGACCGTCGGAATCGAGTGGGAACTCGCCCTGGTCGACCGCAACACCGGCGAACTCGTTTCGACCGCGGAAGAAGTACTCCGTGACCTCGAGCAGCCGCCGGGGCAACCGCATCCGCAGATCACGGGCGAACTCCTGCTCAACACAATCGAGCTCGTCAGCTCGGTGCACCACCGGGTCAGCGACGCCGTCGCCGACCTTGACGCCCAGCTCACCGAAGTCCGCCGGGTCACCGACCCGCGCGGCATCGAGCTAATCGGCAGCGGCTCCCACCCGTTCGGACAGTGGTACGACCAGCCCGTCGCTAACAAGGCTCGGTACCACAAGCTCATCGAGCGCACCCAGTGGTGGGGCCGCAATATGCTCATCTGGGGCATGCACGTCCACGTTGGCATCGAGGACCGCGACAAGGTCATCCCCATCCTCAACAGCATGCTTCGCTTCTTCCCCCACCTGCAGGCGTTGAGCGCGGCGAGTCCATACTGGGGTGGAATTGACACCGGCTACGCTTCCAACCGCTCGCTCATGTTCCAGCAGTTGCCGACGGCGGGGCTGCCGTACCAGGTGGCTGACTGGGCCGAGTTCGAGGCATACGTCGACGACATGACGGCGACGGGCACGATCGAGGACTACACCGAGGTGCGCTGGGATATCCGGCCGTCACCGCACTGGGGAACGATCGAGGTCCGGTTCTGCGACGGCGCATCGACGCATGCGGAACTCGCTGCCGTTGCCGCTCTCATCCACTGTCTCGTCGAACACCTCTCGACGCTGCTCGACGAGGGTCAGGATCTGCCGACGCTGCCGCCCTGGTACGTCCGCGAGAACAAGTGGCGCTCAGCGCGATACGGCCTCAACGCCACCATCATCACCGATCGGGACGGAACGCAGCGTCAGGTGACCGATGACATCCGTGACCTGGTCGTTTCCCTCGCGCCGATCGCCGAGCGACTCGGCTGTGCGGACGAACTCGCGTCGATCCCGGCGATCGTCGCGTCTGGCGGGAGCTCTACCCGGCAGCAGGCAACGGCCGCCGACAACGACGGGGATCTCACCGCCGTGGTCCGCTCGCTCATCGGCGAGCTTCGGGTCGGCTCTGCCCCGCGCTGACCGCGAAAACACCCGTTCCGGTCGAGATCATCCGTTATAACGGGTGATCTCGCCCGGAACGGGT
>JAZQRG010000591.1:0-2535 GCA_045629445.1 Mycetocola sp.
CAAGCCGGGCAAGCACGGTGTCGAGCTCGCTCCGGGTGAGCCCGTCGATCAGCTCAAGGCGCGCAACAAGCTCAGGGCCGGCGAGCCGGGCGCGGGGGTCTCCCGCTTCCAGCCGTACGTCGAGAACGGCGAGTTCCGAGCGGGCACTGGTGAGGAAGGCATCGAGCACATCCGGGTTGGCGTACGCCGGCACCCAGGGCTGCGACTGAGCGATCGCCCACAGCGCCGGGCGACGGATCGCGAACTCGGTCTCGCTCGTCGGATCGAGCACGACAAGGTCGGTCTGCTCACTCGCTGCGGCGAGGGCAACACGGATGCCGTCAGCCGGCACCGGCCTCGCGACTGTGTTCCAAGTCTGCATGGCGGCGACCGACGAGAAGACGGGCAGCACATTGCGGCCGTCGGGCCCCGAGACCGTGACGATCGAGAGTTCCTGGGTCTTGTCGACCGTCTGGCCGTGCGCGTTCACGCCGACATCTCCCGCGTGGGTGACGAGCGGGATAAGCAGCCGTGACGACCGGAACGCGTCAACGACCGCCTGCTCCCCCGCCGTTCCTGCCGCGAACTGCTGGAGCGCATCGATCAGCGCTGGCGGCGCCGTTCCGTCATCGCCAGCGAATGCGTTCTCGCCGAAAGCGCGCCCTTTCCAGGGCTGCCCGGCTGAGTCTGCGGAATTAGTCGGATGCGACATCCAGCGCCTCAGCCAGGGTGAACGCCCCCGCGTAGAGAGCCTTGCCGACGATCGCGCCTTCGAGCCCCAGTGGCACCAGTTCGCGAAGCGCAACGAGGTCGTCGAGGCTGGACACGCCACCGGACGCGATGACCGGCCGGTCGGTGCGATCCATCACCTGACGGAGCAGTTCGACGTTCGGGCCCTGCAGTGTGCCGTCTTTCGTGACGTCGGTGACGACGTAGCGTGCGCAGCCAGCCTGCTCAAGTCGGTCGATGACGGCCCAGAGGTCGCCGCCGTCGCGGGTCCAGCCGCGCGCGGCGTGTGTCGTGCCGCCCACGTCGAGCCCGACAGCAACAGCCTCACCGTACTGACCGATCACGTTGGCTGCCCATTCCGGGTTCTCGGGCGCTGCGGTGCCGAGGTTGATACGCTTCGCACCGGTTGCGAGCGCCGCTTCCAGCGAGGCGTCGTCACGGATGCCGCCGGAGAGTTCGACGTTGACGCCACGCACCTGCTTGATCACCTTGCGGATGACCCCGGCGTTGTTGCCTCGCCCGAACGCGGCGTCGAGGTCGACGAGGTGAATCCACTCGGCGCCCTGGTTCGCCCAGTCTGCGGCAGCATCGACCGGATCGCCGTAGTTGGTTTCGGTGCCGGCTTCGCCCTGCGTCAGCCGAACGGCTTTGCCGCCAGCGACGTCGACGGCGGGAAGCAACACCAGCTTCGGCGTCGTGTTGAACTCACTCATGAAATGTCCTTGATTTGTTGGTTCGGCACACACGGGTGCCAGGGAAGAAGAAAAAGTTTTAGTCCGAGGTGAGGGAACCGACCCAGTTGGCCAGCAACCGGATCCCGGCTTCGCCGGACTTCTCCGGGTGGAACTGAGTCGCTGTCAACGGTCCATTCTCGACGGCGGCGAGGAACCGGGTGCCGTGCTCAGCCCAGGTCAGCGCTGGCTCGTGGAACGGCGGCATGACCTCGAGCGTCCACTCCTGTGCCGCGTAGGAGTGCACGAAATAGAAACGCTCGTCACGGATGCCGCGGAACAGCACGGAGTCTTCGGGCGCCTCGACGGTGTTCCAGCCAATGTGGGGAAGGATCGGAGAGTCGAGCTCCGTCACGACACCAGGCCACTCGCCGAGCCCCTCGGTGTCGACCCCGCGCTCAACGCCGCGCTCGAAGAGAACCTGCATGCCGACGCAGATTCCCATCACCTTGCGCCCGCCGGCAAGCCGGCGATCAATCACTTCAGCACCGCGGGATGCCCTCAGCTGGTCCATGACGGCGCTGAACGCACCGACACCCGGAACAAGGAGACCGTCGGCGTCGAGAGCCTTCTGACGATTGCCCGTCAGCTCGACGTTGGCACCGGCCGCCTCGAGCGCTTTCACGGCAGAGTGAACGTTGCCGCTCCCGTAGTCGAGAACGACGACGTTCGGCCGCGAGCGTCCCGTCACAGTGCGCCCTTCGTGGACGGGATGCCGTTCACGAGCGGGTCGAGCGCCTTTGCCTGGCGGAAGGCACGCGCGAACGCCTTGAACTCGGCCTCAGCAATGTGGTGCGGGTCACGCCCACCGAGCACGGTGACGTGGACGGTGAGTGCAGCGTTGAACGCGATGGCCTCGAACACGTGACGAACCATTGATCCGGTGAAGTGACCGCCGATGAGGTGGAACTCAAAGCCAGCGGGCTCCCCGGTGTGAACGAGGTACGGGCGACCGGAGATGTCGACAACAGCCTGAACGAGCGCCTCATCGAGGGGAACGAGGGCGTCGCCGAAACGGGAGATGCCTTCCTTGGTTCCCAGCGCCTGCTTGATCGCCTGGCCGAGTGCGATTCCGATGTCTTCGACGGTGTGGTGG
>JAZQRG010000592.1:0-2979 GCA_045629445.1 Mycetocola sp.
TTCGAGAGGCTCAGGTGGCTTCGAGGTCGAACGGGGGCGCCGTCACCGGCTCGCCCTCGAGGATCTGGCGCTGGCGCTCCGACGCACGACTCGGCCCCGATTTCTTCCAGGGCACATCCTCGTCGGCGACGACGCTGTCGGCTGTCGTGCTGAGCGTTGGCGGAGCAATTACCGGCTCGGGCGGTGAATCGTCGAGGAGAGCTTCACGGATGATGCGGCGCGGGTCATACTGGCGCGGATCGAGTTTCTTCCAGTCGACCTCGTCGAACTCCGGTCCCATCTCGTCGCGCATGCGGCTCTTCGCACCTTGCGCCATGTCGCGCAGCGAACGGATCAACCGTGCGAGCTGTGCGGCGTACACCGGAAGACGATCGGGGCCAAGCAGGAAGACAGCTATCACCCCGATGATGAGGAGCTTCTCGAAAGTGAGGCCGAAGAACACAAGTTCAGACTATCGCGCCGCGCCTGACAAATGGCACGACGCCGCTCCGCTACTCTAAGGCGAACCACCACCGGGAGCTGAAGTGTCAGAACAAGATTCGAACTGGAAATACGCCGACTACATCGTCACCGAGTCCGATTCGATCCAGAAGGCCCGCGCGCAGTCTCTTGAACTCGGCATCGAACCGATTTCGCCGGCAATGGGAGCGCAAGCCGCTGTCATCGCCGCGACAACCGCCGCGGTCAATGTCGTCGAAATCGGCACGGGTTCCGGTGTGTCCGGCCTGTGGCTGCTGTCGCCGTCGAAGCGCAGCGTGCTGACGACGATCGACTCCGAGGCAGAGCACCAGGGCTACGCGCGCCAGACATTCGCCGAAGCACGCATCGCACCCAACCGTGTCCGGCTCATCACCGGCAGGTCACTCGACGTGCTCACGCGCATGAACGAGAACTCGTACGACATTGTCTTCGTTGACGCTGACCCCACCCAGGTGATCGAGAACGTCGAGCACGGCCTCCGCCTGGCCCGCGCTGGCGGCACCGTTCTCGTCCCCCACGCACTGTGGAAGGGCAAGGTCGCGGACCCGGCGCAGCGCGACGACGTGACGAGCGCGTTCCGCACCCTCGTGCAGGAGATCGCGTCGTCGAGCGCGGTCGTCAGCGCACTGTCTCCCGTTGGAGACGGCCTGCTGCAGATCACCAAGCTCGCCTAGCGGCAGTTAACCAGAAGGCGCGGATGCCGGTGGTCAGTGACCACAAACATCCGCGCCTTCTCGTGAAAATCGGTCTAGCTGGCTGCAACAACTCCAGCCAGTGCGTCGTGAAGTTCCCTGGCTTCAGCGTCGTTGACTGACACAACCAGGCGTCCACCGCCCTCGAGCGGAACCCGCACGATGATCAGCCGACCCTCCTTTACGGCCTCCATTGGTCCGTCGCCAGTCCTCGGCTTCATCGCTGCCATTCGGCTCCCCTTTCGTTGCTTTGTCCTCCTATTATCCGCTACCCGCCGTGAACGAGCGAAATCGGCCCGCACACTGACCCGAATTGGGGGCCGGATCCCCCGCCTGACGAAGGATCACGGCGGAGTCCAGTCATAGCCGTCCACTCGCCACGCGATGGCGACCCACCCCACCTGTCCAGCGATGCTGGCGAGGACGAGGCAGATCCGATAGACCCGCGATCGTGGCACGGCGAACGCACCGGCTGCGGGGAAGAGCGGGACGAGCAGACGGAAGGTGCTCGATTGTGGGAAGAACACGGCCAGCAGATAAATGAGGTAGCTCGCGATCCAGAGCCGGAGGTCGACGCCGAGGCGCTTCGCCTGCGGGCTGAACAAGCCGAGGGTCGCGAGCGTGACCAGCACGATGACACCGATCACGCCCCACCAGACCGAATCGGGGAGACCCAGTCCCCTTGTCGCCCACCAGTCGAGGCCCTGGAACCATGGTGCGAACGGAACGAGGTGGCCTCGCCCGATATACGCACTCCGCCAGGCCAGTTCGGTGTCGGTGTATGCGGTGATCGAGCCGGTGACCGCCCAGGCGATCCCTGGCCAGGCAAGGCCGAGCAGCCCGCTGACGACAGCGAGTGCGGCAGGCGGGACGAGATCGGGAACCGTGTCGCCCGTCGATCGACGCCGGAGCCAGCGGACGAGAACGTGCACAACGAGGAAAAGGGAGAACGCAAGTCCTGACGGCCGGGTGAAGCACATCACGGCGATCACGGGGGCAGCAGCGAGGTATCGCCTGGTGATCACGAGGTACAGGGCCGTCGCGAGCAGCAGCACGTGCAGTGCCTCCGCATACGCCACCTGGAGGATCGGTGAGAGCGGCGCCACGGAGAAGACAACGACGCTGAAGAGCGCTGTCGACTCATCGAGAACGAGTCGCATGAGTTTGTAGAACACGAGTGTGGCCGCGAGCGTCGCGAGTACAGACACGATGACCGCTGACAGTTCCCAGTCGAGACCGGTGACCATGACGAGCCGGACGACGGCCGGATAGACGGGCATGAACGCCCAGGCGTTCTCGCCGACGTGGCCGTCGGCGGTCATGGGCAGGTCAGCCGGATACCCCGCCAACGCGACGATGCGATACCAGTGGCCATCCCAGAGCGAGGCAAACTCCGCATAGGAGGGTGATGCACCGGTCCAGGCGTTGGCCGGCTGGACCGCGGCGAACCACAGGAGTATCGCTGTCGTGATCAGTCTGCCTGCGACCGCAATAGCGAGGACGCGCCCCCACCAGTTCAGGCGGCGCCACAGCTCAGGCAGACGCACCGGTCAGCCACGCACGCAGCCCGTTCTCACACGCGATGATCTCATCGAGCGCGACACGCTCGTCGTCAGCGTGCGCGGTCAGCGGGTCGCCAGGACCGTAATTCACGGCGGGGATGCCGAGTGCCGAGAATCGGGCGACATCGGTCCAGCCATACTTCGGAAGAGCAGTTCCCCCGACCGCGCGCGTGAACTCCTGCGCAAGCGGCGCGTCAAGGCCTGGCCTGGCACCGTCGGCCGCGTCCCGAACCTCGAGTTCGAAT
>JAZQRG010000593.1:0-6286 GCA_045629445.1 Mycetocola sp.
CAGTAACCCTTAGACATACGAGAAGCCGGGCCGCATGGCCCGGCTTTTGTCGTTAGCCCGACCCGTCAGCCGAGAACGGATGCCTCAGCGCCCGCCTCGATCAGCATCTCGTGCAGCGGCTCGAACAGGCTTGCCGCTGCAGCGAGGGTGAAGTCGCGGCTTGCGGCCGCACCGTGAAGTCCGCCGACCAGGGCGCCAGCTTCCTGGGCGATGAGCACGCCAGCAGCGTGGTCCCACGGGTTGAGGCCGCGCTCGTAGTAGGCGTCGAGCCGGCCGGATGCCACCGAGCACAGGTCGAGTGCCGCCGAGCCCATACGGCGGATGTCGCGGACCTGGCCGATCAGCTGCTGGACGATTCCTGCCTGCCAGATGCGGCGTTCAGCGGTATAGCTGAAACCCGTTCCGATCATCGCGAGCGACGGCGTGACATCCGTGTTCGCGCGAATCACCCTGCCGTTGAGGGTCGCGCCGGTGCCGCGTGCTGCACTGTAGGTTTCCCCGGCAGCGGGGTTCGTCACCGCGGCGGCGAGGGCGGTCCAGCTGTGCGGATCGGGCTCGCCCTCGACAACGCCGATGCTCACCGCGTAGTTCGGGATGTCGTAGAGGTAGTTGACGGTGCCGTCGATCGGGTCGACGACCCAGGTGATTCCGGTGGTGCTCCCGGTCGCCGTGGACTCTTCGCCGTAGAAGCCGTCGCCGGGACGGGCGTCGGCGATGAGCGAGCGGATGAGATCCTCCGACTCGCGGTCGGCAAGAGTGACGACATCTTCCGCCGACGACTTGGATGCGGCGACGGTGACGCCCTCGACGCGGCGGCGGTGAATCAGCTCACCCGCCTGGAGTGCGATTTCGGTGGCCAGTTTCTGCAGCTCGACGCTCATCGACGATTCCTCTCGGGTCCCTCCCAACGCTAACCCAGAAATCCGACGAGGCAATGTCGACGGATGCCATTAGCGAGTTTGATTCCGAACACTTTCGAATCTATATTCGAGGTATGCCCGATCTCTCAAACTTCACCAAACCCATCGAATGGGAGGTCACCCACAGCGCGTCACAAACGCCGATCGCGGTCATCCGCAAGCTCAAGCTGGGGCCGGGACACGTGCTGTATTTTCGGGCCGTCACGTGGCATGCCGATGCGCGAAAGCGTGAGCTGATCGGCTACTGGGGCTCCCTCGCGGAGGCAACGCAGAACGTGTACGGGCTGTATGAGCGCAAGCTGCCACCGCAGCGACTGGCATCGAGCGGCAGCACGTGGCGCGAGCCGCTCCCCCTCACGAAGCCGAAGGCCCCGCCAGCGGACTGACGCCCGGTGCGACGGATACGCGCTCAGTGCGCTGGCAGCGCGTCCAAAACTTCGCCGCTCTCTGGCACATCACAATCGCTCGTTGCCGGGCAGAATTCCGGCTTTGACGTGAGATCCGTCGGGCAGCCAGCCCCGGCCTTCTGCCGACCCCAGAGTCCTTCGCCGGTGATCTGGGCACGGATGCGCGTGAGCATCGACTCCAGTTGATCCTGCTCTTCTTTGCTCAGAGGATCGAAGATAGCTTCGCGCACGAACGTCACGTGGCCGGGAGCCGCATTCCGGATCTCGTGCCAACCGGCATCCGTCAGCACAATGTCCTGCCCGCGGCCGTCGGTGTCGGAGAGCGCCCTGGTGACCATGCCCTTCGCCTCCATGCGCTTGAGGAGGTGCGAGAGGCGGCTACGATCCCAGCCGAGGTCGGCGGCCAGGTCACCCGACCGCTTGCGTGCGTTCGGGCACTCCGACAGGGCAGCCAGCACCGCATACTCGACGCCGGACAAACCAGAGTCGCGCTGCAGTTGACGGTCCATCGCGGTCGGGAACTCCCAGATGAATTCACGAAGGGCAAGCCACACTGCTTTTTCCCTGTCGTCCAGCCATCGGGGCTGGGAGCTTTCTTCACTCATAAAAGATTCACCTCCATTTAGTTGACATGACAATCAAACGCACGCACACTAATACAGTCAGACTAATTGACACATCAACTATTCGAAAGGTCGCCAATGACTAAGATCGCAATTGTCACCGGAAGCACCCGCCCGGGCCGCATCAACCTCGGCGTGGCCGAGTGGGTTCTCGCTCAGGCACAGCAGCGCACCGATGCTGAGTTCGAACTGGTAGACATCGCGGCTTACAACCTGCCGATCCTCGACGAGGGCTACCCCGCCGCGTACCAGAACTACTCAAACGACCACACCAAGGTGTGGAGCGAGAAGATCGCCGAGTTCGACGGCTACATCTTCATCACCGGCGAGTACAACCACTCGGTCACCCCGGCACTCGCGAACGCACTCTCCTACCTCAACGCAGAGTTCGCTAACAAGGCTGCCGGCATCGTTGGCTACGGATCCGCTTCGGGCGTCCGCGCCGTTGAGCACCTCCGTGGAATCCTTTCCGAGCTCCAGATCGCTCACGTCCAGAAGACCGGCATGTTCAGCCTGTTCACCGACTTCGAGAACTTCAGCACCTTCGCTCCGACCGAGCTCTCTGCAGCCACGGTTGCCCCGATGCTCGACCAGCTCGTCGTGTGGTCCAAGGCTCTCGAGACCGTTCGCGACGCAGCGCTCGTCGCCGCGTAAGTCTTCTCCACCTGAGTTCAGGGTGTCTCGCCGTTCGGCGGGGCACCCTCTTCTTGTTAAGGTCGCGAGCGTCGGATGCCGCTATGCGGGATGTCACCCCGTGAGCCAGCGAGGACGTATCTTCGCTCAGTAGACGAATCTCAGCGCGAGGGCGCATCGAATCGACTGGCCGACGATTTCGTCGTAGTCGAGCACCTGCCCGGTGGCGATTTCTTCTCGAGTATCAAAGAGCTCTATCACTCGTTCCGCGATAAGAGCAGCATCGACCGTTCCGGTCACGTCGAGAGCGTTGATGCTGAGATTGACGCCGTACTCCGTCGTCGCTTCCTGAGAGATTCTGCCGATGACGGACGTCAGCATCCTGTCCAGTTTCACCCCGCTGGAATCTTCCCCGCCGCGCGCAAGAACCAGCATCTGTGCCGGCTGGGCCAGCAGCGGCAAGAGACCGTGAAGCTTGTCGGTCAGCGCCTGGGCGAGGACCTTTTGCTCTTTCTTGTGGGGAAGCACGACAGCATCGATCGCGAGAACAACTCCCGTGAGTCCGCGCTGCAGCAGGAGTCCCGCATCGGGCGACAGATCGGATGCGCGGTAGGCAGCAACACCTTCCGCCGCGAGGCTTGCGAACACTCGGTCAAAGATCTCAGCCTGGTCTCCCAGGACCAGAATCTGCGCGGGAGTGCTTGCATAACCGGACTCAGTGGCAGGGTCAGGCAACAGCTGGTGTGCGGGCACCTTAGGTTGAGGCATGGATCGTCCGTTCGGCCTCTGTGTCGAGGCTCAGTGAGTATCGTGAGCGATCGGTTGACCGCCCGCCGACCAGACTTCCCGGCGCACCGTTGTCGATGCTACCCGCGCAGCGCGCAGAAGTCTCGCCTTTCCGCTGACCCCCGCACGATCGCGTCGGCCTTCCCTCTGATCCCACGGCGATACCGAGACACACCGGCGAGCGGCAACCCGTAAGCCACGGACGTCTGGACTGCCACAGTCCCCTTCGGCTCCCCGGACCTTCGTGTATAGACTGATGCGCTGCTGGCAGCGGTCCGGTCGGCCTTCGATGTCCGATCGTTCTGACAGTGGGATCCGTTGACCACGGAGGGCGACCCTATGACAGATCTTGCTCGCGTGACAGATCCTGCCCGCGATCCCTCACATGCGTTCCCTCGCGGCATGTGGCGCCGCCCGCGGGCACTGATCGACCAGGTCGCGAGAACTTCACCCGCGCGCGTAGCCCTGATCGTGTTCGCGCTGGTAGCGATCGTCTTCACCATCCTGCTCAGCCTTCCGATCGCCGCAAGGGACGGCCGAGCGACACCACTGGACGACTCTTTCTTCACGGCGGTTTCCGCAGTAACAGTGACCGGACTCGTCACCGTGAACACCGCAGAGCACTGGTCATTCTTCGGACAGGTCGTCATTCTTCTGGGAATTCAGATCGGTGGCCTCGGCATCGTGACCATCGCATCTCTCCTCGCCCGCGCCGTCACCCGCCAGCTCGGTGTGCGAAACAAACTCCTCGCGCAGCAGGGGATCAGCACCGGCAAGCTCGGCGAAGTAGGGAGCCTGCTCCGGATCGTCGTCCTGACAACGCTCTCGATCGAACTGGCGTTGGCTGCGTTCCTCGTTCCAAGCTTCATCATCGCTGACCGGTCCTGGCTCCAGGGACTGTGGCACGGCATCTTTTATGCGGTGTCTTCGTTCAACAACGCTGGGTTCGTGTCGCACCCGAACGGCCTCGACGGCTTCGTCGGAAACACCTGGATCCTGGTGCCGATCATGGTTGGCGTTTTCATCGGGAGCCTCGGCTTCCCGGTCTTCATGGTGCTGGTGTCAGCGAAGTTCGAGGTTCGAAAATGGAGCATCCACGCGAAGCTCACCCTTCTGGTGACGACGGTGCTGCTGATCATTGGCGCCGTCCTCTGGGCGGTTTTGGAATGGTCGAACAGTTCGACAATCGGAGACATGTCCGTCGGTGAGAAGCTGTTCAACGCACTGTTCGCCTCGACGATGATGCGGTCCGGCGGATTCACCCTCGTGGATCCCAGTTCATCAGAACCGATCACCCTCCTCGCAACCGACGCTTTGATGTTCGCCGGTGGCGGCTCCGCTTCGACCGCCGGTGGCATCAAGGTCACCACCGTCGCGGTCCTGTTCCTCGCGATCATCGCTGAAGCTCGAGGCGACAACGACGTTCGTGTCTTTGGCCGCACCATCCCGCAAGGTGCCCTCCGGGTAGGAATCAGCGTGCTGTTCCTCGCGGCAACCCTGATTCTGGTTGCGACCGGCCTCATCATGGCGGTAACCAGGGAGCCACTGGACCGCATCCTCTTCGAGGTCATTTCTGCATTCGCGACCTGTGGCCTCAGCGTCGGGTTGAGCGAAGAGTTACCGCCGAGCGGAAAGTATATTTTGGCGCTGTTGATGTTCGCCGGACGGGTCGGCCCCATCAGTCTCGCGTCGGCCCTCTCGGTCCGGCAGCGTCGCCAGCTCTACCGTTACCCCAACGAGAGCCCCATCCTGGGTTGACCGTAATGTCGGGTCCAGGTGCCTGCGGCTGCTCCCCGAGGCCTTCAGCAACAGGTGTGACGTTTTCACCCCCGGCCACCCTTCGGATTGATCGAATTGATAGCCGCTGGGCCGACATCCGCCAGCCGTTTCTGCAGCACAAGAATGTAAGCGATCATGACGATCGACGTCACGGCGACGCTGATGGCATCCCCCAGCACTGACGAGTTGGTGAGCGAACCGCTGACGTTGAAGAGTACGTGGAAGACGATGCCGGGCAGGATGCTCCCGGTCAGAACGGCGCAGTAGGAGAGGACAATCCCGACGAGGACGGCGGCAACGATCTGGAGGACCTGGTCAACGATCGAGTATCCCCGGAGGAGATTAAGAACGTGCCCGATGCCAAAGGTGACGCCCGAAATGAGAATCGCGCGGGTCAGAGGTTCGCTGGCCCGCAACGCCTGAAGCAGGAATCCGCGGAATAGCACCTCCTCAACGAAACCGACCCCGGTCATCAGCAGAACGACGAAGATGACGGTTCGGAGAGTCAGCCCGGGCGCGAGCCCCTGTGCGAACGGCACGAGCACGGTCGCGAAGAGTGGAATGTAGAACAGGGTCAGCGACAGAGTGCCCGGCTGCACCCGCCGGAGGCCATAGAAACCGAGTCGGCCGGCGGCACGCAGGTAGATGACGAGCACGATCGACAACGCAATCAGCACAAAACTCGTCAGCTCAGGGAACTGCAGAACGTCGCCGAGAATGTCGCCAATGTTGACCGCGACGATGTAGATCCCAATCCAGATGAGCGCGTGAAGAATCGGGCGTGTGTCCTGCAGCCTCCGCATTTGGTTCCTCTCCTGAGCAACGCGCGCCTTTCCTGGCACCTTCCGCAGGGAGAGACCGCTACCAACCGTGCCGGCCGTGCCCGACCCCGAACAAGAGGTACGCCGCCGATGGGCACGCCGCAAGAGTTCATCGACTCTCTGGCGGGATACTGCGATGGGTGCAACGAAAAGTCCCCGAGCGCAATGCCCACACTATTTCGCAACCGATCACCGCCGGATTCACTCTGCGCGGTCGTCAACCTATTCAGTCAGCACATCTCACTCGGTTTCCGCCGCACAGTGAGTTCATCCCCATTTTCTACACGACCAGAGACGCCGATTCGTCGTCCGGATGC
>JAZQRG010000594.1:0-2830 GCA_045629445.1 Mycetocola sp.
CAGCAGTACCCGGCAACCCCGCAGGGCCAGCAGCCGCCGTACCCGCCCCGCCCGTAACTATGGTGGTCTCCAGCGAGCACACCGCAACCGTCGGGCAGAGCTGGCAGCCTGACGTTCTCGGTGAGCCGTTCGAGCAACTCACGCTCGAGCTGGAGCCGGACTTCGAGGGGCCGGTCGTTGCCACACTGGTGCGCCGTCGCGAGGCGCCGTTTGAACGTCTCGCGGCTCTCTTCAACGATGAGGCAATGGCTCGGGGCTGGGACGTGCTCTACGTGCACGGCTGGTCGGACTATTTCTTCCAGACCGAACTCGCTGACTTCTGGGCGTCGCATGGCGCACGCTTTTACGCCATTGACCTGCGCAAGTACGGTCGGTCTCTCCGCGAGCACCAGACCCCGGGTTACATCACCAACCTCGCCGAATATGACGAAGACATCGCGGCCGCGCTCGCAGCGATGGGGCACGGTGATGGCGAGAGGTCGTCGCGGCGGTTGCTCGTGATGGGGCATTCGACCGGCGGTCTCACCGTTTCGTTGTGGGCCGACCGGCATCCGGGCCGGGCCTCGGCTGTACTCCTCAACAGCGCCTGGCTCGAATTCCAGGCCGGAGCGGTCGGACGTCGGGCGCTCGCGCCGTTGGCCACGATCAGTGCGCGGCTCGACCCTCGAGCGCCGCTGCCCAATGTCGACCTCGGCTTCTATACGCGCGCCGTGTCGAAGTCGATGGATGGTGAGTGGGACTACAACACCGACTGGCGCCCCGCCCGTGGATTCCCGACGCACCCCGCCTGGCTGGCAGCCATCTTCGCCGGCCACGAACGCGTCGCGGCCGGGTTGTCGATCACGGTGCCGGTGCTGAGCATGATGTCGTCAAGGTCCACCTTGTCGGTGACCTGGTCAGAGCGCATGCTCGAAACCGACAGCGTGCTCGTCGTCGATGAGATCGCCGAGCATTCGCTTCGGCTGGCGCCGACGGTCACCGTCGCCAAAATCAATCGCGCGCTTCACGATGTGCTGCTCTCGGTGGAACCCGTGCGTGCCGTCGCCTATGCCCAAATCGTGCAGTGGGGGCGCGCGTACCTGCGCTGACGCGTCAGTTCAGTTGCCGTAAAACGTCGTTCGTGACTGTGAGTTGCCGCAATGTGTCGTTCCGGGTGTGCGCGAGCGACATTGTGTGGCATATCAGGGCGTTGCTGTGATGAACGGATGCCGCGGGGATGGCGTGGGGGCGGCATCCGTTCGATCGCGGCAGCGACCTTTCGGGACGAATCGATCGCGGCGACCGTTCGTGACTGTGAGTTGCCGCAATGTGTCGTTCCAGGTGGGCGCGGACGACATTGTGTGGCATCTCAGTGGCTGAGCAGCGCCGCCGCGGTCGCCTCAGCGCCACACGGCCGCCCTACTCCAGCTCGAACGCCAGCCACAGGTTCGTGCGCGAGGAGAAGCTCGCCAGCTCGCGCCCGGTGAGCTTCTCAACGAGCCCGACCCGGCTCTTGAGGGTGTGGCGGTGGATCCCGAGCTGCTTAGCCGCCGGATCCCACGCCCCATTATGTTCGAGCCACACCCGAACGCTCTCGGCGAGTGCCGTGCCCGCAGCGGCATCGTGCTCGCGCACCGGCCGCAGCAGCACACGCGCCAGTTCGATCGCCGGGGTGTCGCGCAGCAGTCCAGACAGGCTGCCCGAAACGAGTTCGGTGAACGTCACAACGGATGCCTCACCCGCCTTCTCGAGAGCCCGCCCCGCCTGCTCGACACCGGTGGCCGTCTCTGCCCACGACACCGGCTCTGACACCCCGGCAGCGAGCGAGTGAACCCGGCTCAGTTGGTCCGCGAGGGGTTCAACGACATCCGCGGGCGCGCACACGAAAACGCGGCCGTCAGACGCCGCGAAGAACAGCTCGCCCCGAGCGGAGGAATCGCGAGCCTCGAGGTCGGCGAACAGCGCCTCCTGCGCACCGGCGGGCGGGCTGAACACCAGAACACGCACCGGTTCAGCGGGAAGTGCACCGCCCATCTGCTGAACGATTCGCCGCACGAGTGCCACGTTGCCCTCGAGCAGGGTCTGGAACAAGCCGCTCCGCAGCCGGCCCCGCGCCCGCCCAAGCTCGCGGTTCTGCTCGAGCGCCAGCCCGACCAGCGCGACGACACTCGTCACAACGGTCTGGTCGGCGGCATCGAGCAAGCCTGGTCCCGCGGTCACGAGCACGCCACGCAGTGCACCGCGCCGACCGAGCGTCTGCAGCGACACGTGGCCGGCGGCGTCGCTGATCGTCGAACTCGACCGCTGTCCACGCCCGATCAGGCGCTCCGCCTCTTCGTGAACCCGCTCGATCAGGTCGCTCGCTGCCTCCGGCGACAACACGGATGCCTCGTCGAAGGTCACCGGATTCTGCCCGCGCGAATCGTAGAGCGCGACCCAGCGACCGAGCTGGCGCGAGAGTTCCGTGAGAATCGAGCCGATGGCATCCGGTTTCAGGGCAGCGAACGAGATCGCGCGCTGTGCGTTGAGCGCCCAGGTGTCGCGGGCATGCGCCGCTTCGGCGATGAGGTCGGCAATCGAGCGGATCACGGCGATGAACGGCACGCGGTACGGCACCTCGAACAGCGGCATGCCGAACTGATCACACGCGACAACAAGTTCGTCGGGTATGTCGGCGCGAATCACCTCGCTGCCGAAGCCAATACCAAGGATGCCGTGATCGGCGAGGCGACGGACATAGTCAGTGAAGGTCTCGGGGGTAGCCGTCTCCGGGTCGAACTGGGTGCCCGTCGTGAGCACGAGGTGCCCGGCGTCGAGGAACGGAGTCGGGTCGGCCAGATCGGAGCTGTGA
>JAZQRG010000595.1:0-3734 GCA_045629445.1 Mycetocola sp.
CGACCGTTGCCGTCGATGGACCCGTGTACGAGCGTCCCGTTGCCTACCCGACCTGGCTCGACGCGCTGCAGGCCGACACGGCATCCGCTCTCGAACGGCCGACGGATGCTGCAACGTTGCGTTCGCAGTTCTTCGCGCTGCTGGGCTCGGCGAACCTCGCGGACAAGAGCTGGATCACCAACCAGTACGACTACTACGTCATGGGCAACACCGCGCTGGCGTTCCCCGACGACGCCGGGATGATTCGCGTCGACGAGGAATCCGGGCTCGGGTTCGCGATCGCGACGGATGCCAACGGCCGTTACTGCCAGCTCGACCCATCGCTCGGTGCGAAGCTTGCCCTCGCCGAGGCGTACCGCAACGTCGCCTGCACGGGTGCTGTTCCCGCTGCCGTGACCGACTGCCTCAACTTCGGCTCGCCGGAGAACCCGGAGGTGATGTGGCAGTTCTCGCAGGCTGTCGAGGGACTGTCTGACGGCTGCCTCGCGCTCGAGGTGCCCGTCACCGGTGGGAACGTGTCGTTCTACAACCAGACCGGGGACACCCCCATCTTCCCGACGCCCGTCGTCGGTGTGCTCGGCGTCATCGACGATGTCGCGCGTCGGGTTCCGAGCGGGTGGCAGGACGAAGGCGACAACATCTACCTGCTCGGCATCACCCGTGAGGAGCTTTCGGGCTCGGCATGGGCCGGCACCATCCACGACCACCTCGGTGGACTTCCGCCCGAGGTCGACTTCGACCGCGAGAAGGACCTCGCAGCACTGCTGCACGCCGGTTCGCAGTTGTCGATCATCGGATCGGCGCACGACCTCTCCGACGGCGGCCTCGCCCAGGCACTCGCCGAGAGCGTGATGCGCTTCGGCGTCGGTGCCCGCGTGTGGCTCTCCGAGATCATGGAGCGCGACGGTGTCGATGCTGCGACCGCGCTGTTCTCCGAGTCGACCGGGCGTGTGCTCGTGTCGGTTCCGCGTGAGGACGACGTGAAGTTCCGTGGTCTCTGCGACGGTCGCAACTACCCGGTGTTGCGCATCGGCGTGACCGACAAGGCGTCGCCGACGCTCGAGATCCAGGATCTCTTCACGGCAACGGTCGACGAGCTGCGGTCGGTCCACAAGGCAACCCTCCCGGCGGCCTTCGGCCCGACGGTCGGCTAGCGCTCACTCGATCTACCGAGAATGGCTCCCTGAGGTCCGGTTTTTCCGGCGCGGGGGGCCATTTTCGTGCGCAGGCGTGCGATCGCCCCCGCTGCTCGGACGAAAACGGTCGCTGTTCCTGCAAAACTCCAGCCGTTTCTGGCCGAGCAGGAACGCATCAGCCGTTTGTGGCCGAGCAACGCGGATGCTGCGCTAGAGCGGGCGGGTCAGCGACTGGATCAGCGGCGGCAGCGTGCCGAGCACAATCGGCGACCGAGACATGTTGAGGGCGTCGCTTCCCTCGAGGATCGACTCCTGCATCGCTGCTTCGTAGACATTGAGAATGAGTCGCGTCACGTCAACGGGATCGATGATGAACTCGAGACCGACCGATCGAACGGCGTCGTCAAGCCGTGCGGCGAGCTGCGACTGGAAGTTGCGCTGGAATTCGAGGTACGACGTGGCAACACTCGAGTCGCGCATGGCGAGCAGCCGAAACTCGGACTGGACGAGGCACCACCGACGGTCGTCCCCCTGCAGCTCAAGGAACTGCATCACGATCTGGCTGAGCGTGCCCTCGGTCACCGCTGCGGCAACATCGACGCCGGGCAGGATCGAGTCGACGCCCTCCTGCAGGCGCTCGAACCGCAGTCGGTTCTCCCGCTCAGCGAGCGCGAAGAAGAGCTCCTCCTTCGACTCAAAGTTCGAGTAGAACGCACCTCGCGTGAAGTCGGCGCGCTCGGTGATCATCTCGACGGATGCCGCGTGGATACCGGTTTCGGCGAACACCTCGTACGCGGCATCGATCAACCGATCGCGCGTTTTACGGCGGCGCGCGGATTCACCCTGCGTTTCCGGCTGTTCGACTGAAAGAGACACCCTGACACCTTACTGAGAGAGTTTTGCGATACACCATTGTATCGGATACATTCGTGTATTGGATACGCCGGTGTATCTCCGCGTTCTCACACCCCGCCCCCTCCTAGGAGACTCGTGTCCTCACTGCTTTACTCACTCGGCCGTTGGGCATTCCGCGCGCGCGGCATCGTCGTCGGCGCGTGGATTCTCATCCTTGCCCTGGTCGGCGGCGGCGCCCTCCTCTTCAACCAGGGACTCGACAACTCGATCTCCATCCCTGGCACCGAGTCACAGGAAGCGCTCGACTCACTGTCGACGACGTTCCCGCAGGTGAGTGGTGCATCAGCCCAGCTCGCGATCGTTGCCCCCGAGGGCGATACGGTCAACGACGAAGCCGTCGCGACCGCCATCTCCGACAGTGTCGACGCCCTCAACGACATCGAGGGCGTCGAGAGCGCCATCTCACCATTCGACGAGAACATTGACGGCGCGATCAGCAAAGACGAACGCGCCGCGCTCATCAGCATCCAGCTCGACGGCCCGCAGTACGAGGTCACCGAGGCGACCAAGGACGCGTTGATCGCAGAAGCGGATGCTCTCGCCGACGCACTCCCGGACGGCTCGGAATCCTCGCTCGGCGGTCAGCTGTTCAGCGCGAGCTTCCCCGTCCTCACCGCCACCGAGCTCATCGGTGTGGGTGTCGCCCTCGTTGTGCTCCTGCTCACCCTCGGCTCATTCATCGCAGCCGGCATGCCGCTCATCACGGCGTTGCTTGGCGTGGGCATCTCAGTTGCCCTCATCTTCGTCGCGACGGCATTCGGTTCGATCACGTCGACCACGCCCATGCTCGCGCTCATGCTCGGTCTCGCTGTCGGTATCGACTATGCACTGTTCATCATTTCGAGATACCAGGAGCAACTCCGCGACGGCATGTCGACGGAGGAGTCTGCCGCGAGAAGCGTCGCGACGGCGGGTAGCGCCGTCATCTTCGCCGGCCTCACCGTCATCATTGCCCTCGTCGGCCTCGGCGTCGCCGGCATCCCCTTCCTCACCATCATGGGTATCTCGGCTGCGGCCGGAGTCGCCGTTGCCGTGCTCATCTCCCTCACCCTGATCCCCGCGCTGCTGGGCTTCGCCGGTGAGCGCCTGCGCCCGAAGCCGGCAAAGCCGTCTCGGGAGGGACGTCGCGCCCACGCCGCCGCACACGCAGAAACTCAGGCGGCGGCCCGTGCCGCTGCCCACGCAGAGGGACGATCCGGGGCACACGTCGATGTCGTCGACGCTGGCGAGCTCCCGGCATCCGCTCACCGCCCCAACCGCTTCTTCAGCGGCTGGGTGACGGCGGCGACCCGGTTCCCGATCGTCACGATCCTCGGTGTCATCGCGATCCTCGGTTTGCTCTCAGCGCCGGCCCTCGGCCTGCGCCTTGCGCTGCCGGACGCCGGCGGCCTGCCTGAGGGCGCCCCTGCCCGCGTGACCTACGACATCGTCTCCGACAACTTCGGTGAGGGCTTCAACGGCCCGCTCATTGTCACGGGCAGCATCGTCACATCCAACGACCCGCTCGGCCTCATGGACGACCTCAAGAGCGAGATCGAGAAACTCGATGGCGTTGAAGCCGTTCCCCTCGCGACCCCGAACGAGACAGCGGACACCGGAATCATCCAGGTGATTCCGAGTGGTGGCCCCGACTCGGTCGCCACCAAGGACCTCGTCGCCGAGATCCGTTCGATGCACGACTAC
>JAZQRG010000596.1:0-10137 GCA_045629445.1 Mycetocola sp.
AGCTTCTCCTCCCAGACCGAGCGCCACGTCGCGCGCGCGTCCGCACATGAATTGCAACGCCTTTGAGCGTCGTCGTACGCGCTCGCCCGACCGCCCCAGTACTGGTTCATTCGCTGCTGCGCCGGCGAATCAGAGCCCTGATACCTCGGGGATCCCGCAAAGGTTGGGTGCGTCATGGCTGCGAAATTATCGCAACTGGGTCGGACGCCGAAGTGCCTTAGGGCCCGGGAATGGCGGTCGCCTCGCCCCAGAAGCCGGGAAAGGAAAAAGGCCCGCATGATTCTGCGGGCCTTTTGTTGTGGGCGATACCGGACTCGAACCGATGACCTCTTCCGTGTGAAGGAAGCGCGCTACCAACTGCGCCAATCGCCCGTAGTGAACTCGCAAAAAGTTCATAACGACGTCTTATGTTAGCCGACGACGGGACCTCTCGCGCACCACTTTCGTCACGGCATCCGTTCAAGAAACGACACGATTGACACCTCATCCACTCGATTTGGTTTCTCGGGGAAACATCAAGTAGAGTCTTCAACGCACGCAGAAATGCGAGTAGCAAAGCCGGAGAGATACCGGCAATGCGGATGTGGCGCAGTGGTAGCGCATCACCTTGCCAAGGTGAGGGTCGCGAGTTCGAATCTCGTCATCCGCTCGAGTGTTTGGGGTCAGTCTCACGACTGACCACGGCATGTGGGCAACCCCACACGCGGTGGCGTGGCCGAGAGGCGAGGCAGCGGCCTGCAAAGCCGTCCACACGGGTTCGAATCCCGTCGCCACCTCACACACTCTGTAGTAAAATGAATGACCTTGAGCGATTGGCGCAGCGGTAGCGCGCTTCCCTGACACGGAAGAGGTCGCTGGTTCGATCCCAGTATCGCTCACTCATGAAGCCCGGACAGAAATGTCCGGGCTTCTTTCGTTAACGCGTGGATCGAGCCAGCGCCCTCTGAACCGCATGCGCCGCGGTTCAGCTGGTTCGATCCCAGTATTGCTCACTCAGAAGAAGCCCGGACAGAAATGTCCGGGCTTCTGTCGTTAACCCGTCTCCCGCTTCGTCTGCAGGAATTCTGCGGGGGCCGACCCCTGGGTTGGGCTTAGCCGGGCGACGAGCTCTCCGCGGCTGCGAACACCAACCTTGAGAAAAATTGACTTGAGATGATCCTGCACGGTGTTCGGTGAGACGAACAATCGTTGCGCAATGGTGGCGGTCGGATGCCCGGACATCACCTCGAGGCACACCTCGCACTCACGCGGAGACAGTCCGTATGCGGCGAGAAGCATCGATGTGAGGCGTTCCCCTCGTGCCGGTGCGATCGAAACGGCGACGTCGTCGCTGTCATCACCGATCAGCACGCTTGCCTGCATCACTGCCCAGCCGCCGCGGCCGTCCCGAACTGTCGCGCGGAATCCGCCCGCCGACGCGCCGCGTGCACCGCGTGCCATGATCCGCATCATGAGCAGGAACCGGCCCGGATCGCCCTCATCCACCTGTTCCTCCCAGAGCTTCGCCTCCGGCGTCGCCGACCGCAGACTGCCCCTGGAATCCAGAAGGACGATCGCTGGCGCGACACGGGACTCACCGCCTGACAGCTCGGACCGAACGGCCATCCTTGTCGCCCCTGCGACGGCTGGGGCGATCGCGGCAAGATATTCCAGTTCCCGGCTCGTGAAGTCCATACCAGCGCGCACAATTCCTGCACCGCCCCAGCACGCACCGCCGCAGTCGAACAGCACGCGCACTTCCTGGTTCACCCCCAGAGGGCGCCAGACGTTTCTGTAGCGGGCGCTGCTGTCCTGTTCCGTGATGGCGAGATCCGACATCCGGGTGAGCGCTTCCTTGCGCTTGGCCATTGAGGCGAAGGTGTGCGGCTCCCGGGGCGAATACTCGGCGTCGGCGAGCAAAGGTTCGAACTGGGAGGGAATTCGCGTCTCACCATTCGTCATCGTGCTGATCACGAGGCTGCCAGGATCGATCGTCGCCCAACAGGTCAGCTCGGAGCTGATGTCGCGGCCGATGATGCGGATCGCTTCGGCGTGCAGCGTACTCACGCTGAGGCCAGATGCGGCCAGCGCTGTGATATCCCGACGGGCGCGGTAGGCACGTTCCTCCCACATGCGCCCAGTATCGCACTCGGGTAGTCCGCCGGTCATTCCCCAAAATCTGGGATGGTTCGCCCAATGCGTCCTGCATAACGTCACAGACATGAGCTACTTCACACAATTCACCGAAGCGGGCGACGGTCGCCGCCTGCTTGCCCCGGACGCCACCCTCACCGTCAAGGTCGACGGGCACCACACCGACGATGACTACGAGGTCTTCGAGGTCGACGCGCCGCAGAGCGGATCGGCGCCGTCGGGACCCAACCTGCCGACGCCGCTGCACCGTACCGGATGGGCCAAGAGCTATTACATGCTCTCGGGCCGGATCCTGGTTCAGGTCGAACAGGATTACTTTGAGCTCGGTCCGGGAGCATCGGTCGGCATCCCGCCGGGCGCACATCACACATTTACGGTACTGACCCCCGCTGCCACGTTTCTCGTCTTTGCGATCACCGGTGGAATGGGACGGTTCCACGCAGACCTCGACGCCTCGGTACCGCACGACCGCCCATTCGAGGAAGTTTTCGATGAGATCCGAGCTGTGCTTGGCCGACACGATGTCTCCATAGGAACGGAGGCGGAACCGTGACCATCGTGGTGTGGGTGTTCGCACTTTTCGCGGCTGCGACCCATATCCTCGTTTTCGTCTGGGAGTCGGTGCTGTTCTCCCGGCCGGGCGTTCACGAGAAAGTCTTCGCAATCCCCACAAAAGATGTCCCTTCTGTCCTGCTCTGGTCATTCTGTGTCGGCTTCTACAATCTCTTCCTCGCGCTCGGCCTGATCACCGGCGTCATCGCGTGGGCCACCGGAAGCGTGACGGTTGGCATGACGCTGGTGATCTATATCTGCCTGTTCATGGTGCTGTGCGGTGTCGTGCTGTTCGCCGCCGACCGTATGGCGCTCGGTCGCAAGCGAGGAAAAGGCATTGGGGGAGTGCTCGGTGAGACCATCCCGCCGCTTCTCGCGCTTCTCGCACTGCTGTTTTAAACCACAGTGGTCTCGAGCGCGACGGGCATCCCGATGAACGTCGAAAACCGACCGAGAGCGTCGTCGAGCGCCGTGCCCTCCGCGCGTGTGAGCGGCCGGAGCATCGTTGCATCAAGAACGGCGGTTCGACCGGTGAATGAGCGCTTCCACGTCCCGACGGTGAATCCGTCGACCACGATGGCGCGCTCGATCACGTCAGCCCTCGGCAGCGGAGCGACAGGGACAACCCGGAGGTCCTGGTACGCGACGATCATCTCGTCGTACATCGGTAAAAGGAATGCTTCGGTGAGCCGCTCGGCGTGTGACCGGCCGGATGCCGCCTGCGGCACGAAATACCACGCCGTCCCGTTCTCGTCGGTGGCAGACCCGAAGCCGTCCCCACATCGTTCGAGCGCGGCACGGATGTCGCGCACGGGCAGGCTCGACCAGCTCGCGAAGTCCCGCACCGTCGTCGGCCCGTGGCTGCTCACGTAGCGGAAGAGCAGCTCGTCGAGCGCCGACACGTCCGTGCGGTCGTCCCCGGGGCGGATGGGCACCCGGTCGTCGAAGAGGGAGTACGTGTGCTGCCTCGCTCGACGAGGGCCGTTGCAGAGCAACTCCTCCAGCTCCGCGTGCATGAGGAGATACGCCAGTCGCTGTCCGCTCGCCTCGATCCCCGCCGCTCGCAGACTGTGAGCGAGTTCAGCACGGGTTCGCGACCCGCCGTCGGCGAGCGACTGAGCAAACACGTCGTCCGCTCGGGCGAAAAGTGCCCCGTCAAGCTCGGCTTTCCGGTACCAGTAGGCGTTGAGCGCGTGCACCCGTTTGCGGGTGAGCCGGAGGATCCAGCGGGCGTCGCTTGAGGCGAGGAAGTGCCAGGTCGGTCGCAGCGCGTGAGTCCTGATGATCTCGCCCCGGTCGATCGCCGATTCGATAGTGGTATCCGTGTGCCCCGTCAGCCGTTGGGCGAGCGACCATTTGGCCTCGGCGTACTCCTGCGCCTGGACAGCCCCGAGCCAGCCGACAGCATCTTCGACGTTATCGCAGCGGATGCCGGCCAGCCGCTGGTTCACCAGCCGTGCGCGGACGGTGTCGAGCGGATCCACGGCCACTCCTTCTGCGAAAGCATCAGTTCCGGTCGAGAGCATCAGGCGAAACTGATGCTTTCGACCGGAACGGATGCCTTCGGTCGGGTTTACGGCTTGAGCACGACCTTGATGCAGCCGTTTTCTTTCTTCTGGAACATCTCGTACATCTCCGGTGCCTTGTCGAGCGGGACGCGGTGGGTGACGAGATCTTCAACGCCGAGCGGGTCGGACGGGTCCTCGACGAGGGGGAGGAGCTCATCGCGCCAGTGCTGCACGTTGCACTGGCCCATACGGATGCCCACCTGCTTGTCGAAGAGCGTCTTCATCGGGAACGGGTCGGCTTCACCGGCGTAAACGCCGCTCAGCGAGACGGTTCCGCCTCGGCGCACCGCGTCGAACGAGGCGTAGAGTGCGGCCGTCCGGTCGAGTCCGGCGGTGTCCATGAGCTTCTTCGCGATCGGGTCGGGGAGGAGCCCGACCGCGCCCTGCGCGAACGCAGCACCAGGGCTTCCGTGGGCTTCCATTCCCACGGCTTCCACGACGGAGTCAACACCACGACCTTCGGTTGCATCGCGCAACCGGGCAACGACGTCATCCGTGAGGTCGAAGGTCTCGATGCCGTAGCGCTCGGCCATGGCTCGGCGCTCGGGCACGGGTTCGACGGCGAGAACGCGGTGACCCAGGTGCTTGCCGATCCGTGCGGCGAACTGGCCGACGGGCCCAAGTCCCATCACGGCGAGGATGCCGTCGTCCGGCAGGGCCGCGTACTTCACGCCCTGCCAGGCGGTGGGCAGGATGTCGCTGAGAAAGAGGTACCGATCGTCCGGCAGGTCGTGACCCACCTTGGTTGCATTGAAATCTGCGAGCGGCACGCGCAGCCGTTCGGCCTGCCCACCGGGAACAGATCCGTACAGCTCGGTGTAGCCGTACAGCGTCGCACCGGTGCCCTGCTCGGTGTTCTGGGTCGTTTCACACTGGGAGTGGAGCCCACGCGAACACATGTAGCAGGATCCGCAGGCGATCACGAAAGGGATGACAACGCGGTCACCCGGCACGAGGCGGGTGACGGCCGAGCCGACCTCCTCAACGACACCCATGGTTTCGTGGCCGAGGATGTCACCCTTATGGAGGAACGGCCCGAACATCTCGTACAGGTGAAGATCGGAACCGCAGATGGCGGCGGACGTGACCCGGATGACGACATCCGTCGGTTCCTGAATAACCGGGTCGGGGACGGTCTCGACGGATACTGAACGTTTTGCTTGCCAGGTAAGTGCCTTCATGCCTCCTTTCTACGGGCTGGGCACTGACCACGTCCATACCTTGACGACGGCCCGGGCCGCAAGTACCGTACCTCGTCGATGTGACTAACTAGGCTGGCCTCATGAGCGCAGATATCGACCCGGAACGAACGTCCCTCCGAACGCTGTGGACCGACCGGCTGGGGACCGTTGGCATCCGGAGCGTCCAACTCCTCGCGCTGATCGCCCTTGCCGCGGTCGTTGTCCTCGGCATGATGCAGCTCAAGCTCGTCGTCATTCCCGTGCTCATCGCGATTGTCATCGCAGCAGCAGCAGCGCCGGTGATTTCCTGGCTGCGCCGCTTCATGCCACCCATTCTTGCCGCGTGGGTGGCTCTGCTCAGCGGCATCCTGATCTTCGGCGGAGTCGTCACCCTCATCGTTTTCGCGGTCAGGAACCAGTGGGATGAGCTGGCTGACTCGGCGGTCAAGGGCATCGATCAGCTCTACGACTACATCCTCAACGGCCCGCTTCCCATCGACCAGAAGCAGATCGAGGAGGCGAGGGACGCGATCATCGACTTCGTCACAAGTGCTCAGTTCGGTTCGGGCGCACTCGCTGGCGTCTCGGCAGCAGCGAACATCATCACCGGTGCGGTCCTCGTGCTCGTCATCCTGTTCTTCTTCCTCAAGGACGGCGACACAATCTGGGAATTCTTCCTTCGTCCGTTCAAGGGGGCCCAGCTCGACCGTGGGCACCGGATCGGTCACACGGCGGTTCGGGTGCTCGGCGGCTACGTCCGGGGGACCGCAATCATCGCCTTCGTCGATGCGTTCTTCATCGGCCTCGGCCTCTTCATCCTCCAGGTGCCGCTCGCGCTTCCTCTCGCCGTCATCGTGTTCGTCGCGAGCTTTGTCCCGCTCGTCGGCGCAACCGTCGCGAGTATCCTCGCCGCTCTCGTCGCACTGGTTGGTACCGAGAACGGGCCGATTGTCGCTCTCATTGTGATCGCAATCGCCATCGGCGTGAATCAGCTCGAGGGCAACTTCCTGCAGCCGGTCGTCATGGCACAATCACTCAAGCTGCACCCGCTCGTCATCCTCGTCGCCCTGACCGCTGGAACGATCGTCGCGGGAATCATCGGCGCGGTCCTCGCCGTTCCGATCGCCGCTGTGACGTGGGCGATCATCAAGGTGTGGAAGGACCCGCGCCCTGTGCCTCCCGCTGTTCAACCGCGCCCGCGTAAGCGGCTGGGGAAGCCGACTCCTCGTCCCGCTGACTGACAACCGCTGACCGAGTGGCAACGGTTGACGCGAACCGCAGGAGCTCGTCTGAGACCACGCGTGGTCTGGCGTGCTGGACGACGTGACCAGCGCCCTGCACGGTAATCACCCGTGAACCGGGAGAGCGCCGCGCCAGCGCGCGAACCCAGCCATCGGGTGCAACTGTGTCGTTCGCGCCACGCATGATCAGCACGGGAGCGTCGACAGCGGGTAGCTGCTGCTCGATCCGGTAGGCAAGCATCGCGGGTAGTTCGGTCAGATACCAGCGGATGCCGGAGCGCAGGTAATCAGAAAAAACGATCCAGTTCGCACGGGGGCTCTCGTGAAAGGTGTCGCGGAACAGACGAATTCCCTGCCGCGAGGCCGACCTGGCCCGTTCGTCGACGACCGGTCCGATCAGCACGATCCCTGCGGCCGGGTAGCGCTGAGCCACATCAACCACGATCTGGGCGCCCATCGAGTGTCCGACGAGAACCGGTGCGAGCACCCCCTTGTCGGCCAGGAACTCGGCGACAAGCTTCCCGAAGTCTTCGACGGGAAGGTGACGGCCCGGAGCGGCATTCGGCCCGAAGCCAGGAAGATCGAGAGAGATCACGCTCGCTGACGCGGACAGCTCGGTTGCGAGGCGTGCGAAGTATCTCGAAGAGACACCGATGCCGTGGACAAGGACGAACACCTGTGCGTCGCTGTGCGCTTCGGCGGGGCCGCTCAGCCGAAACCGCATCACGAGGTCGCCCTTCGTGTACCGCTCTCCGGAACTCAGGCGCGTCACACCGCGCTCATTTCCCGGGATCGAGGGATCGGCCGTGACGTTACCCGTCGCGCTCGTCCTCCCCATGACTTCACCAGCCCCCACGTGATCAACGATTGTCCCCCGATATACGTGAGCATGATCAGCAAGCCGGGCTGCCAGAGGTTGGCGTCGGGTACGAATCTGTTAACGGCAAGCACCGAGTCGGACAGCAGGAACAGAGTCGCACCAACGACAACCAGAGGGGAACAGCGTGTGGCAGAGATCGCCATCGCGGCGATGACAACGCCGTAACAGACAACGGGTATCAGCATCGATCCGAGGTGCGGCACGAGAATAACCATGAGCAGCACGAGCCACGCGACAAAGACAATGCTCCAGGCGCGGGGACGTCCAACGCCGCTCGCACCGGCGAAGATGACAATGTACGCGAGGTGAGCGAGCAGGAACGCCGTGAGCCCGGCGATGAATGGAGCGCTGCCGTCGAAGAGAAGTGCGATATCTCCGATGGTGCTGAGCGCCAGTGCCGCAAGAAGGAGGGCGCCAACGCGGCCGAAGCGCAGCGCGCCGGCCGACATCGCGGCAATGCCGAGCGTCGGCATGAGGAATGGCTTTGTCCAGTCGCTCACCGTGGTCCACCCGACGACGAGAGACACGAGGTGCAGAAGGCTGACGAGGACAAACACCACGATCGGGGCAAGACGGGCTGGAGTGGCAGTCATTGGCACATCCTTCTCTTCGGGTCGGCTGCCTTCACTCTAGAGCGGTTGACCCTGCGTCCGCGCGCGCGAAAGACGGTGCGGGCGGCGCTAAAGTTGAAGGGCATTACTACTCAGAGGAGCAATTCACGTGTCTGACGGATTCGAGAGATTCACCGACCGGTCTGTTGTCGCCATGCGCGTCAACGGCGAACTGAAAGATCTCGCGACGACGATCACCGACACCGACGAGGTCGAAGCGGTGACCATCGACTCACCCGACGGCCTCAGCATCCTCCGGCACTCAGCTGCGCACGTTCTCGCGCAGGCCGTGCAGAAGATCAACCCTGACGCCCGCCTCGGCATCGGCCCGCCTGTCACTGACGGTTTCTATTACGACTTCGACGTGCGCGAGTCCTTCACACCAGAGGACCTCAAGGCGCTGTCGAAGGAGATGGACCGCATCATTCGCCAGGGCCAGCGCTTCGTCCGTCGGGTCGTCACCGATGCTGAAGCGCGCGAAGAACTGGCGAACGAGCCATACAAGCTCGAGCTGATCGGCCTCAAGGGTGGAGCAGGCGACGGCCAGAACGACGAGAACGTCGAGGTCGGCGGAGCCGAACTCACCATCTACGACAACGTCAACCCGAAAACGGGCGAGACCGAGTGGAAAGACCTCTGCCGCGGTCCGCACCTCCCGAACACCCGCATGATCGGCAATGGATACGCTCTCACTCGGGTAGCCGCCGCATACTGGCGCGGTTCGGAGAAGAACCCACAGCTGCAGCGTATCTACGGCACAGCGTGGCCCACCAAGGACGAGCTGCGTGCATACCAGTCACGTCTCGAGGAAGCCGCCAAGCGTGACCACCGCAAGCTCGGCGCCGAGCTCGACCTGTTCAGCTTCCCCGACGAAATCGGGTCGGGTCTCGCCGTGTTCCACCCCAAGGGCGGAATCATCCGGTCCGAGATCGAGAACTACCTGCGTGAACAGCTGATCGAGAACGACTACGAACTGGTCAACACGCCCCACATCACCAAGGCGCACCTCTTCGAAACCAGCCAGCACCTCAACTGGTATCGCGAGGGCATGTTCCCGCCGATGCACCTCGATGAAGAAACGGATGCCGACGGCAACGTGACGAGGATGGGTCAGGACTACTACCTGAAGCCCATGAACTGCCCGATGCACAACCTGATCTTCCGGGCCAGGGGCCGCAGCTACCGTGAACTCCCGCTGCGTCTTGCGGAGTTCGGAACGGTCTATCGCTACGAGAAGAGCGGAACGCTCTCTGGCCTGACCCGCGTGCGCGGTCTGACCCAGGATGATGCGCACATCTACGTCACCCAGGACCAGATCAAGGACGAGGTCGGTCGCCAGCTGCAGTTCGTCTTAGAGACGCTCCGCGGTTACGGTCTCGATGACTTCTACCTCGAACTTTCGACCAAAGACCCGGAGAAGTTCGTCGGTGAGGACGATGTCTGGGAGACCGCCACCCAGACGTTGCGGGAGGTCGCGCTCGACTCAGGACTCGAACTCGTCGACGATCCGGGCGGAGCAGCCTTCTATGGTCCGAAGATCTCCGTGCAGGCGCGCGACGCCATCGGTCGCACCTGGCAGCTCTCGACGGTGCAGCTCGACTTCAACCAGCCCGAGTTGTTTGAACTCGAGTACACGGCCGCGGACGGAACACGCCAGCGTCCCGCGATGATCCACCGCGCGCTTCTCGGTTCGGTTGAGCGCTTCTTCGCGATTCTGCTCGAGCACTACGCTGGGGCGTTCCCGGTGTGGCTCAGCCCGATCCAGGTCATGGGAATCCCCGTCGCGGACGAGTACGCTCCGTACCTCGACGGCATCGCCGCGCAGCTCAAGAAGCGCGGCGTCAGGGTCCACGTCGACCACAGCGACGACCGCATGCCGAAGAAGATCCGCACCCACACCAAGGCCAAAATCCCGTTCCAGCTCATCGCGGGGGAGGACGACCGTGCCGCTGGCGCTGTCAGCTTCCGCTT
>JAZQRG010000597.1:0-2255 GCA_045629445.1 Mycetocola sp.
TACGGCGAGCGAGGGTCTGCTCTTCGTCAACCGATCCCTGCAGGTTCGCGACCGATTCAGCGCTGTAGACGCGGGTGATGCCCTTCCAACGAGGATTGGTGTGCCAGTCCTGCTGGATCTCGGCGGCAGTCCTTGGTTTTCCGACGGTGCTCATAATCTCGCGCTCCATATTCGTTGAGCTTGTGCTGTGAGGCGGTCCGAACCAGTTCGGTCGAACTGAACTCGTCCGGATCGACTTAGCAATTTTCGTAGCCCGTGAGGGCGTCTGCTTCACCGAGAGTGCCACAGGTAAAGCCGCAGGTCTACAAGCCGCAAGTGCGAATTCAGGCCAGCTTTTCGCAGAGCTTTGCAAATGTTGCGAAGATTTCGGTGTGAACAACTCGCGCTTAGTTACTGGCGAGTACGCCAAAAAGTACGCGCGTACTGCAAGTTTACGGATCTACCCTCACTCCAGCCCGCACAGCGGCCGGCGCACACCGGCGCCCGAGGTTCCGACTTCGCGCCTGCCGATAGTGAGCGGAATCACAGTGATGCCGCCCGCGAATCACTTGTTCGCGGCCGCCACCCGGTCCGCTGCCTCGGCGAACAAATCAGCGAATTCGACTTCGTTCAGGCCTTTTTCGGTCGAGTTGGCGACCAACTGCACGGTGATCCCGTCGACCACGGCATAGCCCGCCAGGGTCTGCGACGTGGCCGTCCGTCCCCCCGGATATGTGGTGGTCGCCACCGAGCCGACCATCAGCGACAGGGAGGTCGGCAGGGCCGGGGGCGTGAGCCGCCGATTCTGCGTGAGCACGGTGGTCCCGGCCGTGCTGCCCTGCGTCACCGTGATCGTGAACTGCGCGCATTCGCCGACGCTGACCCGCACGTCGGCGTCGATGTCCCGAGGCACCGTGGTCACCAGTTCGGTGATGGTGCCGCCCGTCGGAGACTGCCATGCCGAGAGCGCCGCGTTCGACACGTCGAGCCGGTCGTTCAGATCGGCGTCTGCGGTCGGTCGGCACTGCGGAGGGTCGAACTGCGCCGATCCGGCCGATTCGAGCGCGGCGGCATTCTGCGCACGCAGCTCGACGATGCCCAGCTCAGCCGGCTGGTAACCCTCGGGGAACTCCCGCGCGGGCAGCAGAAGTGCAGCGGGTGTATTCGCCACGGACTCCGTCGACGCCGATGATTCCGACACCGGCGGCGAACCCTCGGAACACGCGGTACCGAACAGGCACAGCGATGTGAGACCAATCGCCGCCATCGACAGCTTCCCGCGCATCCCCACAGCCTAGGGCCCGCCGATGCGGTGTCAGTCCGGCGACATGCGCTGGTCCGGCGACCACGCCGCATACCCTAGGAGGATGTCCAAGACCTACGTCGGCGCACGTTTGCGACAGTTGCGCTCCGAGCGCGGCATGTCCCAGGTTGCGCTGGCGCAGTCACTCGAGATCTCGCCGTCCTATCTGAACCAGATCGAACACGACGCCCGGCCTCTGACCGTTCCGGTCCTGCTCAGGATCAGCGAGGTCTTCGGAGTCGACACCGGGTTCTTCAACTCTCAGGACAACGCCCGGCTCATCGCCGAGATGCGCGAGGTGATGATGGACGAGGACCTCGGCGCGAATGCCGACGCCCAGGAGATCACCGACCTGGTGACCGCACATCCCGATATGGCCAAGGCCATGGTCAACCTGCACCGCCGATATCGGATCGCCACCGAACAGCTCGCTGCGGCCACCGACGAACGCGGTGACGGCACCATGAGGGGTTCCATCAGCGCCCCCCATGAAGAGGTTCGGGACTACTTCTATCAGCGTCACAACTACCTCCACGAGCTCGACGTCGCCGCCGAGGAGCTCACGACCCGGATGCGGATGCACTCCGGAGACGTCCGTAACGAGATCGCGAACCGTCTGCAGAACGTCCACGGGGTGCAGATCGTGCGACGGGTCGACCTCGGCGACACGGTCCTGCACCACTTCGACCCCGAGACGCGCCGCCTGGATATCTCCGGCCACCTCTCGCAGGGTCAGCGCGTGTTCAAGATGGCTGCCGAACTCGGTCACCTCGAATGCGGTGACCTCATGCGCGACATGGTCGACGAGGGCAACTTCACCTCCGATGAGGCCCGCGCCCTGGCACTACTCGGGATGGCGAACTATTACGCCGCCGCCGCGGTACTGCCCTACGCCCAGTTCCACGGCGCCGCCGAAGACTACCGCTACGACATCGAACGGCTCTCGGCGTTCTACGCCGTCTCATACGAAACG
>JAZQRG010000598.1:0-9190 GCA_045629445.1 Mycetocola sp.
CCGGGCGGCGACCCGCGTCGGCCATCGACCGCCGCCACGCCGAGCGACGAGCTCGACGAAGACGCCGAGGCGTCCTAGCCCAAGGATTTTCCTCCGTGCAATCGGCACTGCACTTCAGCGCACGAAGAAGCCCGCCCCACAGATTGGTGGGGTGGGCTTCTTCTCGCTCCGGGCTACCGGAGAACGACTGCTAGTACTCGTACAGGTACGGGTCGCTGCTCAGAATTGCGAAGAACGCAATGATGAGGATGATGTAGGCGATGGTCGCGAGAGCACCGATCACGATACCGACGATCGCGAGGACGCGTCCCTGCTCGCCCGTCTTCTTGATCTGGTTGAGCGAGACGATACCGAGCACAACCGAGATGACCGAGAAGCCGAGGATCGAGCTCACCAGGGTGATGATCGACAGAACGTTCCACTTCGCCGGCTGTCCTGGGGCTCCGCCGTACTGTCCCTGAGGCGCGCCGTACTGGCCCTGCGCCTGGGGTGCGCCGTACTGCGGTGCACCGTACTGGGGCGCCTGCGGGTTCTGTCCGTAGGGCGCAGGAGGCTGGTTGGAGCCAGCGTCGGGCACTGGCGGGATGTTGTTGTTGTTTTCGTTCGTCATTGTGCTCCTTCGTAAGCCGGCTTCAAGACTGGCAGTCCGCCAATGGGAGTGTCAATTACAGAAGGCCCCCTTGTGTGGGGACAAGTACCCGCTTCTGATTACGAGCCTCGGCCCGCGACACGAGGCTCTTCGCTAGAACGGACCAACGTGGCCCGTCGCGGCCGCACGCGCCGTGGCATCCGCTTCGGTTTGCTCCATCGATGGTGAACCGATCTCGCCATCGTCGAGTGGTGTGCGCTTGCTGCGGTGATCCCGTACGCCGATGTAGACGACGAGGCCGAGGATCAGCAGCCCGGTCACAATGAGTGCGACGAGTGAGAAAACATCCATGCTGTACCTCCATTTCCGTTCCTACCAACCTAGGGCGGATCGGTACCGAGTGACAGGAGGGTCACAAAAGGAACGACCAAACAGCTCGAGCGCCGCAACACGACTGTTGCGGCGCTCGAGACGGTCAGCGGTTCGGGTTACGCGCCCTTGAGTCGCTCTGCCAGGTAGAGGTAGAGGTTCTCGATCGGCACGCGTTCCTGTGCCATGGTGTCGCGGTCCCGCACCGTCACGGCGTTGTCTTCGAGCGAGTCGAAGTCGACGGTGATGCAGAACGGGGTTCCGATCTCGTCCTGGCGGCGGTAGCGACGTCCGATCGCTCCGGCATCGTCGAAGTCGATGTTCCACGACTCGCGGAGGTCGGATGCGACCTTGCGCGCGAGCGGAGACAGTGCCTCGTTGCGGCTGAGCGGGAGCACAGCGGCCTTGACCGGCGCGAGGCGCGGGTCAAGCTTGAGCACGGTGCGCTTGTCGGTGCCGCCCTTTGCGTTCGGCACTTCCTCTTCGTGGTACGCGTCGACGAGGAACGCCATGAGCGACCGGGTGAGACCGGCAGCGGGCTCGATAACGTACGGAACCCACCGCTCGTTCTTGCCCTGGTCGAAGAAGGACAGGTCCTTGCCCGAGTGCTCGGCGTGTGTCGTGAGGTCAAAGTCTGTGCGGTTCGCGACACCCTCGAGCTCGCCCCAGTCGCCGCCGGTGAATCCGAACTTGTACTCGATGTCAACGGTGCGCTTCGAGTAGTGCGAGAGCTTTTCCTGTGGGTGCTCGAACAGGCGCAGGTTCTCCGGGTTGATGCCGAGGTCGGTGTACCAGTTGAAGCGGTAGTCGATCCAGTACTGGTGCCACTCTTCGTCCGTGCCAGGTTCGACGAAGAACTCGAGTTCCATCTGCTCGAACTCACGGGTGCGGAAAATGAAGTTTCCCGGTGTGATCTCGTTGCGGAAACTCTTGCCGATCTGGCCGACACCAAACGGCGGCTTGACGCGCGCCGCCTGCAGGACGTTGGCAAAGTTGACGAAGATGCCCTGTGCGGTCTCGGGGCGAAGGTAGTGCATGCCGGACTCATCCTCGACCGGGCCGAGGTACGTCTTGAGCATCATGTTGAAGTCGCGTGGCGGGGTCCACTCACCGCGGGTGCCGCAGTTCGGGCAGGCGATCTCGAGCATTCCGGTCTCGGGCGCGCGGCCCTTCTTCTCCTCGAATGCCTCGAGGAGGTGGTCTTCACGGAACCGCTTGTGGCAGTGCAGGCACTCGACGAGCGGGTCGGTGAAGACACCGACGTGACCGGATGCCTCCCAGACCTTCTTGGGGAGAATGACGCTCGAGTCAAGGCCGACGACATCATCGCGGCGGGTGACCATGTACTTCCACCACTGGCGCTTGATGTTCTCTTTGAGCTCGACGCCGAGTGGCCCGTAGTCCCAGGCGGATCGCGACCCTCCGTAGATCTCACCGGCCTGGAAGACGAATCCGCGGTGGCGGGCGAGGGCGATGACTGAGTCGAGACGGCTGGATGCGGCCACAGTGGCTCCTGATGCGAAAAATTCTGCCCGTGCCGGCTTGCACAGACGCCCCTCAAGCTTAGCCGGGACGGTCTGAATGCCCGTCCAGAGCGCACGCTTGTGCAGCCTCTGCACGGCGTCCATTCCGGACTGCACCGTTCGCTTGGCACGAATGCACGCTATCGCGCCGAAACGCGTGCATACGTGACAGGTGAACGACCGGAGGCACAACCCTGATCAGCCGATCAGCCGACATCCGTAGAATTGCGGCATGCCGTCACCATCCGTTCACGAGTTCCGCACCCGTGAGCGAGTGACGATCGTCGCCGAGAGCGGCATTCGCACCGGACCGACGTTCATTTTGCTGCACGGCATCGGCATGGGCAGGCACTACTGGGGAACGCTGACCGATTCGCTCGGTGCGCACGGCCACGTTCTCGCGCTTGACCTCCCCGGCTTCGGTGACGCGCCCAAGCCCGAGAATCCGCTCTCGATGGCGCAGTCCGGTGACCTGATCGCTGAACTCGTTCAGCGGGAGCGCATCGATCGCCCCATCCTCGTCGGTCACTCCATGGGATCGCAGGTAGCGGTCGAAGCGGCCGCGCGGCATCCGGAGCTCTTCGATTCGATCGTGCTCATCAGCCCGACCGTGAACCCGGACGAACGGCGGGTGCGCACCCAGGCACTTCGGCTCGTGCAGGATCTCTGGGGTGCCCAGTGGCGCGTCTTCGGCATCGGCGTCGTGTACTACGTCAAGGCCGGGCCCCGCTGGTATGCGAGGAAGCTCCGCACGATGATGCAGCACGAGGTTGAGAAGACGATGCCCGGGGTGAAGGCCGACACCCTGGTCGTGCGCGGAAGCGAAGACAAACTGTGCCCGCGAAGCTGGGTCGACCGCATTGTTGCCGCGATTCCACGGTCGCGGCTTGTCGAGATTCCGGGCACAGGGCACGAGGTGATGATGACGAACGGGAAGACCGTTGCATCGCTCATCACGCGACACGCAGAGGGGCGAGTGTGAGATTTCTCCACAAGGTCGGCATCTGGGCGATCGACTATGTCGATGCGGCAGCGCTGCACGCCCGGGCCATCGCTGGCGGCTGGCGAGTGCCGGAGCACTACCGTCGCGGTGCACCCGGCAAGCCGACCATCGTGCTCATCCCCGGCGTCTACGAACGCTGGAACTTCCTGAAGCCTCTCGCCGACCAGCTGTGGAGCGATGGCTATCCGATCAGCATCGTTCACGGCCTGGGTTACAACCGGCGGCCCATCATCGACACATCCAACCGGTTGGCCGCGGCGCTCTCCCGCGTGTCGGCGAACCCCGCTGGCCGCATCGTCGTTGCGCACAGCAAGGGCGGGCTCGTCGGCAAACACCTCATGCTCAGCCACCGCGAGGATCTTGGCGTTCGCGGGCTGGTTGCCATCTGCACGCCGTTCGCCGGATCGCGTTACGCCAAATACGTGCTCGGCCAGACCCTCCGCGCCTTCTCACCGACGAATGACACGATTGTGCTCCTCGGCCGCGACTCGAGCGTGAACTCCCAGATCGTCTCGATCTTCGGCCCGTTCGACCCGCACGTGCCCGACGGCAGCGTGCTCGTCGGAGCCACCAACGTCCAGGTCCCGGTCAGCGGTCACTTCCGGATTCTGCACGCGCAGGAGACGATCGAAGCGACAACGGATGCCGTCCGGCTGCTTGCCTCCCGGCCCGCGGATTCGGCAGTGGATTCCGCCGCAAACCCTGGCGGAGCATCCGCCCCTCAGCCTTCGGAGGCGACCTCGCCTGGGAAGCACCCCGACATCCTCGTTGCCGCGGTCGCTCTCGTG
Source organism: Mycetocola sp. (assembly GCA_045629445.1). Classification (GTDB taxonomy): domain Bacteria; phylum Actinomycetota; class Actinomycetes; order Actinomycetales; family Microbacteriaceae; genus Mycetocola_A. Next base: position 4,273 of record JAZQRG010000598.1, read on the forward strand.
CGCGATCGCCGCGTCCTCATGGTGCGTGCACGCGATCGGGACGTGCTGTACATGCCGGGCGGAAAGATCGACGATGGCGAGAGTGCAGCGGATGCCGCGACGCGCGAGACCCGCGAAGAGGTCGCGGTCGGGCTGGTTCCCGGCTCGGTGCACGAACTGTTCACCGTTGTCACGCAGGCACACGGAGAGCCCGACGGCAGGCTCGTGCGCATGATCGTCTTCACCGGGGAACCCGAGGGCGAACCCAGGCCGAGCGCCGAGGTGAGCGAGGTGCACTGGGTCACCACCGCCGACGCGCACCGCTGCCCGCCGGCGGGCACAGAGGTATTACGGCGACTCGCCGAACTCGACCTGATCGACTAAGGCCTGCCGGGGCTTTCTCTTATTCGAAGGCTCTCGGCCGGTCAGTTCACCGCGTGGATGTTCTGCTCCTTGATCAGCGGGTAATCGGCGAGCGTGTTTCCGTCAAGGTCTTCGTTGTGCATGTTGACCGCGGTGACCTGGCTGTTCTCGTAGGTCGTGTAGTAGTAGATGCCCTTGTCGGTGTTGCAGCACGAGGAATAGATGGTGATCTCGAACTTCCCTGGGGAGACCTCCACGCACCCCCTCTGCTGCGCGACGGACCCGAGGATGTGGAAAAACTGGCTGATCGACTCAGATTCGGAGTCTCCGGAAACCGAGTTCATCTTCGTGAACACCGCCTTCACGAAACGCGATGAGGATGACAGATCACCGGGGAGGCCGATCGCACCCATTCCGCGACTGTACTCGTCGAACTCCAGGTCGTCCGAGAAGAGCCGGGTTGGCGGCTTCTTCGACAGGTGCATGAAGTTGTTGAGGTTGAACGACTGGATATCGAACGTGGGGTTGTTGGTGAGGACGCCGGTCGGGTTGTCGTAGACCTTGAGCCCCTCACGCACGCTCTCCACGGTGATGGATGCGTTTCGGTCGGAGATGATCCAGTGCAACGGAGACAGTGGGAAGGTCTCGCTGAAGTTGATCTTCACGAGGTTCAGGGTTTCGAGGGCGGTTTTGACCTCGGCGACGGTCTCGAACTGCCCGAGTATCCACGGGATGAACTCGAACGGCGTGATGTTCGTCTTGCCCTCTGCCTCCGGCTTGTAGTCGGCGTTCTCCGGGAAGTTGAGCCCCGCCATGCTGAGCCCCTTCTCGTTGGTCGCGTCGTAATACAGCGGATAGCCGTCTGCGATGGTCGCCATGCCAATAATGGCGTGGTGAGTCGTGAGAGTCTCCTCCTTGCGGAACTCGAATGCGAAGTTCCTCGGGGTGACGGTCACCGTCTCGTTGTACGAGAACTCCAGATCAAGGTTCCGGCCGAAGTAGTGATCCTTCGTGGTGTAGTTCGCTCCAGTGCACACGCTGCTTATCTCCGTAACGCCGATGTCCAACCTGCTTGGGAACGCAAGGCTAGGCGGGCATCCGAACGGAGATGAGTGCCATTGGTCACGTGCGCGGGACTTTTGCCACTCAGAGTTCGGTCGGGTCGGCGGGCGCGGTGGGATTCGTCGCGTCGCCGAGCTCCTCGAAGAGCGTGATGTGTAACCCGGCTGGCGCGTCGAGCCGTGCGTTGAGGGAGTTCCACGGCGTGACGGTTGGTTCAGCAACCAGTTCAGCGCCGTGCTCGACGAGGTGCGCCGTCTGCGTGTGGGCATCCGTCACCTCGAAGGCGACCCGGAGCCGCGGCGCGACCTGGCGGCCCACCTCGACATCGTCGATCATGCGCTTCTGGGCGGGGTTCGCGAGCTCGAGGGTCGCGCGGCCGACGTCGAGGATCATGACCCTGGCGTCGCCGTCGCCCTCGAACGCCGCTTCCTCGGGCAGGCCGAGGACATCGCGATAGAAAGTGACGGCCGCGTCGAAGTCTTCGGCTTCGACGACGAGACGCATTTGCAGGACCTGGTTCATGGGCGATCTCCTCCGGTGGTGTGCCGGATGTAACCGCCCGGTGTGGCATGTTCTTCCCGTCGCTACGGCTGGCCGGACCGCCGCTCTGGCCACAGGTCGGCCTCAAGACCCTGCTCGAGCCGTGCCAGCGTGTACAGGTCGGGCCAGGTTCGGCCCTGGAGGATCGCCATGATCGTGCTGTGGTCGACCCCCGCGGCTTCTGCGGCGGCACGCAGGCTTCGGGAACCGATCGCGGCGCGAAGGTTCACGGCAAGCTGTCGCGCGACCTCGCCGATCGGATCGGCCGCCGGCGAATCGGGCCAGTCCTCGGTGAGTTCTCTCGGTGACGGTCGCGATGGTCGAGGCATACATCGAGCGTAGAGGACCGGGTTCGAGTCGCTGCTCGACCTAGTGCACGTACTCCACGAGGTCGAGGCCGATAGTGTGCATCGCGTCGAGCACGGCGAGGCGCGTCGGTAGCCCGGTGTCGGTGAAGGATGCCGATACTGCGTACGCGACGCCGGCCCGCGGGCCCCGAACAGCGCCGACATCAGTGCGGACACCGACGTCGCTGCCCGTCTTGTTGAAGATCTGGATGCCGTGATCACCGCTGCGATGCGCGAGCGGGTCGAGGCCGAATGCCGATGCGACCATCGAGAGGTCGGTGTTGAGGGAGAGCCAGCTCGCGACCCTCTGGCTGGTTGCCGAATCGACGACTTCGCCGCGCGCGAGCGCGGAGAAGAGCCAGGTGAGCTCCTTCATCGAGCCGACGGAGAGGTGCGGCGCGTCGTCGGGGCCACGACTGTCGCGCACCTTGTCGAGGAGTGCGAGTCGCTTGAGCCCGATCGAGTCGGCGCGATTGCGCACGGAGTCGAGTCCGATGAGGCGGAGCAGCACGTTGGTGGCGAGGTTGTCACTCGTCGCCGCGACGAGGGCGGCGAGGTCAGCGACCGGGAACGACGGCACCTGCAGGTGCTGCCAGAGCCCGGAGTCACCGACGGAATCGGCCGACTCACGGTCGAGGATGGTCAGCGCGGCAAAATCAGGATCGGAGAGCTTCGCCGCGACATCGATGAGCAGCAGCACCTTGCCGACCGACGCCGTCGGCATCACCACGTAGTCGTCGACGCTGAGGAGTTCACCGCCGCTGGCGAGGTCGGTGACCCGGGCTGAGACCTGCACGCCATTGCGGGCAAGGTAGCCGAGCGCTTTGAAACTGCGGGTGAACGAGTCACTCGGCTCGCTCGAACGGTGTTTCGCGCGCCGTCGATCCCGCACTCGCAGTCTCTCCTGAGAGTGCGGTACGGGGGGTTGCTGGGGCGGCGGTACCACGGGGGTTCTCCATCACAATGGTCGGCGTGCCCGTGACGACATTGCCGTTGTGCCGCGGACTCTCGATCGACGTCGAAATCGGTCGAAAGCATCGATGCATCCCACCCGGCTGAGAAGTGGTTCGACCGATTTCCACGGTACCCCAATTGCATCCGCGGTTACTGAAAAAAGCCGAGCCAGCGCGAATGGGGGCCGCGGCCGCGAGGGCATCACGTCCGGTCGAGAGCACCCGGCGCACCTGATGCGGTCGACCGGACGTGATGCCTTCGGCAACGGACGCCGTCACCGCGCGCGAGATCACCCGGTGCGGACGACTTCACCCGGCACGACGAGTGATCTCGACCGCAGTGAGTGATCTCGGCAGGCGGCAGCGAGCAGCAGCTACCAGATCGTGACGCGATCCTCCTCGTCGAGCCAGAGCGCGTCTGACTCGGTCACGCCGAAGGTGGCATAGAACTCGTCGATGTTGCGCACGATCTGGTTGCAGCGGAACTCGTTCGGCGAGTGCGGGTCGATCGCGATCAGTCGGATCGCCTCGGCGTCACGGCTCTTCTGCTGCCACGCCTGTGCCCAGGAGAGGAAGAACCGCTCGGCACCGGTGAGTCCGTCAATCACGGGCGGCTCCTCACCACCGAGCGAGAGCAGGTAGGCCTTCCACGCGATCGACAGTCCACCGAGGTCGCCGATGTTCTCGCCGATGGTGAGCGCGCCGTTCACGTGGTGGTCGGGGATCTGGGCCGGCGCGAGTGCGTTGAACTGCTCGATGAGGGATGCCGTGCGCGATTCGAACGCAGCGCGGTCCGCCTCGGTCCACCAGTCGGTGAGGCGCCCGTCGCCGTCGTACTTCGAGCCCTGGTCGTCGAAACCGTGACCGATTTCGTGCCCGATGACCGCACCGATTGCGCCGTAGTTCGCCGCGGCATCCCGCTTCTCGTCGAAGAACGGGTACTGCAGGATCGCTGCCGGGAAGACGATCTCATTGAAGCCGGGGTTGTAGTACGCGTTGATCGTCTGCGGCGTCATGAACCACTCGTCGCGATCGAGCGGCTTGCCGATCTTGCCGAGCTCGCGGTGGAACTCGAACTCGCTCGCGCGACGCACGTTGCCGAGCAGGTCTGTCTTGTCGACGGTGAGGGTCGAGTAGTCGCGCCACTTCACCGGGAAGCCGATCTTCGGGGTGAACTTCTCGAGTTTGTCGAGTGCGCGGGCACGGGTCGCCTCGCTCATCCAGTCCAGGGTCGAAATCGACTCGCGGTAGGCCTCGACGAGGTAGTCGACGAGCACATCCATCTGCTCTTTGGCCTGCGGCGGGAAGAACCGCTCGACGTAGATCTTGCCGACAGCCTCCCCCATGACGCCCTCGACGAGCGAAACGCCGCGCTTCCAGCGTTCGCGGAGTTCCGGCGTGCCGGAGAGGGTGCGCCCGTAGAAGTCGAAGTTCTCGTCGACGAAGTCACTCGAGAGGTACGGCGCAGCGCCGTGAAGCACCTTCCACGACAGCCAGTCCTTCCACGCCTCGAGCCGCGATGGCACGAGGAGCGGGGCGAGCTCTTGGAAGAAACTCGGTTCGCGCACGACGACCTCGTCAAACGCATTCTCGGGAGCACCGAGTGCGCTGCGCCAGGTCTCAAGGACGCCGGCGGCGGATCGGGACACATCGCGCTCGTCGCCGCCAACTGAT
>JAZQRG010000599.1:0-17279 GCA_045629445.1 Mycetocola sp.
GGACAAGGCCGAGCAGTGACGGGTCCTGCGGTGCGACGATCGCAACGACTCCGACCGGCTCGGGCACCGTAAGGTTGACGTACGGTCCGGAGACCGGGTTGGCGTTTCCGGCAACCTGGACATACTTGTCGGCCCAGCCGGCGTACCAGACCCAGCGTTCGATGGCTTCGTCGACCTGGCGCGTTGCGGCCTCAGCCGAGACGCCCTCCGAGTGCACGATCTCATCGACGAACTGCACGCGGCGCCCCTCGAGCAATTCCGCGATGCGGTAGAGCACCTGTCCGCGGTTATACGGCGTTGCGCCCGACCAGCCGGAGAGCGCGCTCCTGGCAGCTACGACGGCGTCGCGGGCGTCCTTACGGGATGCCTTCGCCGCGTTGGCGAGGAAGGACCCGTTCTTCGCGGTCACCTCGTAGGTGCGGCCAGACTCCGACCGGGGGAACTTGCCTCCGATGTAAAGCTTGTACGTCTTGGGAACGGCGAGGCGGCTCACTTGGTGCCCTTCTTGTTCTTCGTTGTCGATGTGGCTTCCGTGGTGTCAGGGAGAGCGGGTTCTGCGGATGCCCCTGCGGGGGTGGTGAGATCAGCAGCCGGAGCAGAGGTGACCTGCCTGGCCGAACCGGCCGGCTTGAGGTAGGCGGCGAGGCCGTGGCGGCCACCCTCGCGGCCGTAACCCGATTCCTTGTACCCGCCGAACGGGCTTGCCGGGTCGAACTTGTTGAAGGTGTTGGCCCAGATCACGCCGGCGCGGAGCTTGTCAGCGACGGCGAGAATGCGGCTGCCCTTGTCACTCCAGATACCGGCGGAGAGACCGTACGGCGTGTTGTTCGCCTTGGCAATGGCCTCGGCCGGGGTACGGAACGTCATCACGCTCAGCACCGGCCCGAAGATCTCCTCGCGGGCGATGCGGTGGCTCGTCGAGACATTGGTGAAGATCGTCGGCGCAAACCAGAAACCGTCGGTGGGGAGCTCGCAGTCGGGACTCCACCGTTCCGCTCCTTCGGCAACACCGACGTCGCTGAGCGTACGGATACGTTCGAGCTGCGCGGCCGAGTTCACGGCACCAATGTCGGTGTTCTTGTCGAGCGGGTCGCCGAGACGCAGTGTGGACATCCGTTGCTTGAGGCGGTCAACGACCTCGTCATGGATGTTTTCCTGGACGAGCAGGCGAGAACCAGCGCAGCAGACGTGACCCTGGTTGAAGAAGATGCCGTTGACGATGCCCTCGATGGCCTGGTCGATCGGGGCGTCATCGAAGACGATGTTCGCGGCCTTGCCACCGAGTTCGAGGGTGACGCGCTTGTCGGTCCCGGCGATGGCGCGGGCAATCCCGCGTCCGACGTTCGTGGATCCGGTGAACGCAATCTTGTTGACGTCCGGGTGATTGACGAGAGCTGAACCCGTAGCACCCGCACCGGTGACGATGTTGACGACGCCGGCCGGCAAGTCGGCCTGCTGCAGGATCTCAGCGAACAGCAGTGCGGTGAGCGGGGTGGTTTCCGCTGGCTTCAGCACGACCGTGTTTCCGGCGGCGAGAGCGGGTGCGATCTTCCACGCGAGCATGAGCAGCGGGAAGTTCCACGGGATGATCTGACCGGCGACACCGAGTGACGCGGGGTTGGGGCCAATGCCGGCGTGGTCGAGCTTGTCTGCCCAGCCCGCGTAGTAGAAGAACCAGGCCGCAACGAGCGGCACGTCGACGTCGCGGCTCTCTTTGATCGGCTTGCCGTTGTCGAGGCTTTCGGCCACAGCGAGTTCACGTGCGCGCTCCTGCACCAGCCGCGCGATGCGGAACAGATACTTGCCACGGTCGGAACCCGACATCCGTGACCAGACGTTGTCATAGGCGGCGCGCGCCGCGGCGACGGCACGATCGACGTCAGCGTCGTTCGCGGATGCGATCGTCGCGATGGTCTTTTCGGTCGCCGGTGAGATCGTGACGAACGGCGAACCGTTTCCGCTCACGAACTCGCCGTTGATGAAGAGTCCGTATTCGTTCTGCAGGTTGAGGATCGCTGTCGACTCAGGGGCCGGTGCGTAGTCCAGAAAGCTCATGGAGAATCCTTAATCGATGGTTACGTAGTCGGCGCCGGAGTAGTGGCCTGTTGCCATCTTCTGCCGCTGGAGGAGGACGTCGTTGAGCAGGCTTGACGCGCCAAAGCGGAACAGGTGCGGCTGAAGCCACTCCTCCCCGACGGTCTCGGCGACGGTGACGAGGTACTTGATGGCATCCTTCGAGGTGCGGATGCCGCCGGCCGGCTTGACGCCGATCTTCTCGCCGGTGAGGTTGTGCCAGTCGCGCACCACCTCGAGCATGAGAAGCGTGACGGGGAGCGTTGCCGCTGGTGCTACCTTGCCTGTCGACGTCTTGATGAAGTCACCGCCGGCGAGGATCGCGAGCCAGGATGCCCTGCGGACGTTGTCGTATGTGTTGAGTTCGCCGGTCTCGAGGATCACCTTGAGGTGGGCGTAGCTGCCGTCCGCGCGGCGGCAGGCTTCCTTCACAGCGACGATCTCGTCGAACACCTGGCCGTAGCGACCGGAGAGGAACGCGCCGCGGTCGATGACCATGTCGATTTCGTCTGCGCCGGCCGCGACGGCATCCGCCGTGTCGCTGAGCTTTACAGCGAGCGAAGCGCGGCCGGAGGGGAATGCGGTCGCGACGGCCGCGACGTTGATCCCCGAGTCGGTGCCATGAGCGTGGTGGGCACCGAGTGCCGTGACGGCGTACGGAACCATGTCGCCGTAGACGCAGACAGCGGCGACGCGGGGCGTCGCCGGGTCGGATGCGTCAGGGGTGATGGCCTTCGCGACGAGCGAGCGAACCTTGCCCGGGGTGTCGGCGCCCTCGAGCGTCGTGAGGTCGATCAACCCGATGATCGTGTCGAGTGCCCACTTCTTCGAGGTGGTTTTGATCGAGCGACTGCCGAGCACAGCGGCGCGCTGCTCGAGACCCACAGCGTCCACACCGGGGATTCCCTCGAGGTAGCGACGGAGGTTCGCGTCGGTCACTGGACCGTCGAACAGTTCAATGGCGGTTGCTCGGGGAACAACTGCCTGGGTGGCTTCGGTCATGCGTTTGTCCTCCAGCTTGCGGTGGGTGAGGTGAGGTGTGGGGTGCTCAGGAGTCGAGCAAAGCGAGCGCTGTTGCTTCATCCGTGACCAGGACGGTGCAGAGTCCGCTCGTCACGACGGCGCGAGCGACGGGGATCTTGCCCGCCCCTGCGATGACAGCGATACTCGTCGCCGCTCCGCGGAGCGTGTCGAGACTCAGGCCAACGGTTCTTTCGTCCAGCGAGGGGTCGACGATCATGCCGGCGGCATCGATGTATCGTCCGACAACATCACCGACGGCACCGCGCCGGACGAGTTCGTCCACGTCGTCTGCGGTGAGGTATCCGCTGTCGACGAGAGCCGAGTCGTGCCCGGCCACGCCAGCGCTGTAGAGATAGGCCGACGCATTCCGAGCCATCGTGAGCACTCCCGCGACGGTGCGGTCCGCTTCGATGGACATCTTGGTTTCGAGCCGTTCGAGGATGGCAGGGCTTGGGAGCAGTGTCGCCTGGCCCGCGGCTTTGCGCGCGATTTCAAACGCCGTCGCTGCCGCCGTTCCTGCCCGCTGGTTGACGCTCACTCCACCATTGATCTGCACGACGTTGACGCCAGTTGCCCAGCCATCGCTGAGGTGTTCGGCGACGTCGTGGAGGGTGCGGCCCCAGCTGACCCCGAGGGTGCGTGGCACGGGACGAAGGCTCGCCAGATAGTCGGCGGCCGCCTGCGCCGCTCGGGCACGGAGGTCATCACCGCCGGTCGCGCCTGCTGTCGGAACGACGATCGCGTCATCGAGGTCGAACCGTTCACCCAACGTCCGCTCGAGCGTGAGCTTGCGAGCACGAGGGTGAACGATCTCGATGCGGATGAAGCCCTTCTCCTTGGCGGAGGCAAGCAACCGGCCGACCTTCCACCGGGTGAGTTTGAGGATCGCGCCGACCTCGTCCTGGGTCTTGTTCTCGTCGTAATAGAGCTCGGCGGCGCGGATGGACAGCAGTTCGTCGTTGTCGATGCTCTCCACCACTGCCCCTGGCTTTCCTTGATTGCCGAGCGTTAACCCGGTTGCGCGCTCGATTACAGCCTAAAACCCACGCGTGCTCAAAACAACACTCGTAGCCGTTTCTGCTCATATGAGCAGACGTTGCCAGATACACCAGCGGATGTTGTCGGTCAGGCACCGTCTTCGATGGTGCGGTTCCGAGCGACAACAGCACCGGCAAATACGCCGATAAAGGCGACTCCGAGGAGCAGGATGAGCGGAACGGTCCAGCCACCGGTGAGATCGTGCGTGATCCCGACAACGAGTGGGCCCATGGCACCGAGGACATAACCAACGCTCTGCACGAAACTCGACAGGGCGATGGCTCCGTCGTGAGTGCGCGAGCGCAGGTTGATCAGGACGAGCGCGAGCGGGAACAGCAACGGTCCGAGACCGATCAGCACCACCCAGACGAGCGGTGCCGTGGTCGGGACGAGAAGCAGTCCCGCATAACCCGCGACGAGGAATCCGACGGCGACATAGACCAGAAGAGCGACGTTCTTCATCCGTACGGCCAGGATCGGAATCAACAATCCAGCGGGGAACCCCATGAACGCGTAGATGGACAGCCACAGCCCGGCTGTCGCGTCGCTCACGCCGACAATGTCGGTGACGAGGCTCGGCAGCCACGCGAACATCGCGTACGCGTTGAGCGACGAGAGCCCGAAGACGACGGCGAGAGACCACGCCAGAGGTGAACGCCACAGCCTGCCGACGGCCTCGGAGCGCGCTGGTTCCATCCCCGGAACGACCGGCGAGCGCCGAGCGCGAAGGTTGAGCGCGAGCCAGGGGATAACGGCGACGAGACTGACGCCCGCCCACATCGCGAGTGAGAGTCGCCAGCTGACGGCATCCGCGACCGGAACCGCAATAAGCGGCGGAATGAGTGTTGAGATCGAGAGCATCGTCACGTAGAGCGTCGTGAGCAGCGCGATCCGGTCGGGGAAGTACTTCTTCACGATGGGAGGGAGCAGGACGTTACCGAGACCGAGACCGGCGAAGGTCACGGCACTGCCGAGAACGAGGACCCAGGTGTCGCCGGCGAGTCCGCGGATGAGATGGCCGAGAAGGATCGCGGCGAGAGCGGCGAGGAGCACAACTTCGAGGCGGGTCCGGCGAACCAGCGCTGGCGTCAGGATGCCAAACAACGCGAAGCACACGGGTGGCATTGCGCCGAGAAGCCCGACGATGAGCGGGTTGAGCGGGAGCTCTGCTGAAATCCGCCCGATGATCGGGCTGAGCGCCCCGACGGCCGTCCGGAGGTTCGCGGCGACGAGGAGAATGCCGACAAAGGCGAGCGTCCTGCCCGCGAGGAGCGGGCGAGGGGCGTTCGAAGTCACGCTCCCAGTGTATGGGCGTGTGCATGCTCGACCGACCGCGCCGCTTTGCGTACGCTGGAGGCATGTTCGCTCTTCGATCGCACTCGGCCACCGGATCCCGTGGAAGCCAGATCGCCGAGGCGCTCAACCTGATCGGTGACGGTCTCGACACGTTGACCGCCGTGCAGTGGGCGACGCCGAGCCTGTGTGAGGGCTGGAGCGTCAAGGACACCGTCGCCCACCTCGTCTGGCGGGTGGGAACACCGTCGATTCGGATGGCCACCGACGTCGTCCGGGCGAGTGTTGCCGGCCATCACGCCAACCCGATGGAGTCGCTCGACGACATCGCACGCGGGATTGCCGATTCCGGCGGAACCGACGAGCTGCGTCGCGAACTCCGCGCCATCGCCGCCGAAAAGGCCGCTGGGCACGGTCGAACCAACACCGGTGAACTGGTTGAGGCGGTTGTGCACGGCTACGACGCCCTGCACACCCTCGGTCTTCGCCTTCCGTTCCCGCCTGAAACGACCCACCGGGTGGCTGAGGCGAGCATGCTCACGGCGCCGCGACGGGTGCGTTCCGTGCTTCGGCACCGCACCCTCGTCGCCGAGGACGCTGGCTGGACGATCGGGAACGGTTCGGAGATTATGGCGGATGCCGCGAGCATCATCCTCTTCCTCAACGGCCGCAAAGCGATGCAACCGCCCGCTCGCGAGCGGTTGCTCGCACCGGCGCCAACACCAGGCCTCGCCTGATCAGGACTGAACCTGATCAGGACAGAAGCTGCCGAACCCGGTCGACGTCATCCGCCATCTGCACGATGAGCGGTTCGATACCGGTGAACGCTACCTGGCCGCGGATCCGCTCGACGAACTGCACCTCAACAACCTGGTCGTAGAGGTCGATGTCCTCATCGAGGACGTATGCCTCCACCTGCTTCTGGGGGACGCCATCGAACGTCGGGTTATTGCCGACGGAGATCGCAGCGGGATACCGGCGTGAGCCGACGAGGAGCCAGCCGGCGTAGACGCCGTCAGCAGGAATCAGGCCGTCGGAATCGGGCGAGAGATTCGCCGTCGGGTAGCCGAGTTCACGGCCTCGCTTGGCGCCGTGCACAACGACACCGCGAACAGCGGGATCATGACCGAGAAGTCGAGCCGCCTCAGCGACCCGACCGTCAGCGAGAAGCTCGCGGATCCAGGTGGACGAGACCCGCCTGCCGTCGGATGGCGCGACATCCGGGATGGTTTCGACCTCGAAGTTGTACTTCAGGCCAAGGTCACGGAGCATCGCGACGTCACCGGCACCGCGGTGTCCGAACCGGAAGTCATGACCGACGAGCACGAGCCGGGCCTTGAGCGCACCCGAGAGCACCTTCGTCACAAAGTCCTCGGGGCTCAGCAGGGAGAGCTCGCGGTCGAATGACAGCAGCAGCGCCGCATCGATCCCGGTTTCGGCGAGCAGGTCGAGCTTCTGCTCGTTGCTCACGAGGGCAGGTGGGGCCTTCTCCGGCGCGAGCAGGGCGAGCGGATGCCGGTCAAACGTTACGGCGACTGAACTGAGTCCTCGTTCAGTCGCGGCTTGCCGCAGCCTGTCGATGACGGCGCGGTGACCGGTGTGCACGCCGTCGAATTTGCCGATGGTAACGGCGGTCTCGCCAAACCCGGCGGGGATATCGCTGATGCGCCGAAAGGTGATCACGCGGTCGAACCCGTCGAAAGACGAGCGGGCCGATGGCTGGCGAGCCACCACATTCCCAGCGGAGGGAGCACGAGCGGGATGAAGAGGTATCCGGCGCCGAAGTACGACCAAACCGTCGCTTCGGGGAACAGCTCGGGCTGCAGCACACTGAGTGTGCCAATCGAGAGCACGCCGAGCAGTTCAAACCCGATCGTGATCCAGGCGATCCGGTACCAGCCGGAACCGCTGCGGATGAGGGCGATCGTCGCGACGATGTACACCACCGCTGCGAGGGCAGAGAGCGAATATGCCAGCGGCGCCTCATCGAACCGCTCGATGATCTGAACGAATGACCGGCCCGTTGCCCCGAGCGCGAGGATGCCGTAGACCACGACGAGCACGCGGCCAACACCGGAGATACCGCGTCTGGGCCTGGCTGTCGTTGACGCCTCGGTGGGGACGGGGCCGTTGTGTGTTGTCATTTGAGGCAATTCTATTCTCGATGAGCGACTCCCGCTCACAGCGGGAGGGACGTCCAGATCTGTTGCATCCGGTAGACCATGACGGCGATGGCAAGTGCGGTGACCCCGAGGATGACGGTGCTCCACTTGCTTCGGTCGATGAGCGCCCAGAACCCGGCGGCGACGGGCAGGATGATGGCCGAAATGAGGTAGGTGTAGAACTCGAGCACACTGCCGACCGGCTCATTTCCGGTGAACGGGGCGACGATCGCGACCACGAGCTGGGCGATGAGCAACAGTTCGACGAGAGCGAGCGAGCCGAGGGTGAGGTCGCTCGGTTTCCGGCCCGCGAACCCGAGGATGACCGCGAGCAGGCCGGCCATGACGGCGATGGCGACCTGTGCCCAGGTGAACCACTCGATCATGATGCTGCGTCCGCGGGGAAGTTGACGGCGCTCTTGGCCACGTCGCCCGTAATCTTCACCAGGCCGACGAGCCGTCCGTCCGGCGCGACCGCGGCTGCGAGGCTGTCGGAATCCACGGGGCCCGAAACGTCGAGTTCGGCGGCGGCGACCTTCTTGCCGTGTCCAAGGTCAGTAGCCTGCTGTTCGGTCAGCTCGATCCGGGGAAAGAGAACGGATGCCGCGTCGGCGGGCCCGATGAGGCTCGACTCAACGTCGAGGTCATCGAGGCGGGGCGCATTGTCCACGCTGAACGGGCCGATCCGGGTGCGTCGGAGACTCGTGAGGTGACCGCCAACGCCGAGGGAATTGCCGAGGTCGCGTGCGAGAGCACGGATGTAGGTCCCTGACGAGCATTCGACCCGGACATCGAGGTCGAGGAATCCGTCGCCATCCCGCCGCTCGAGCACGTCAAAGCGCGAGACGGTGACCGGTCGTGACTTGAGCTCGACGGTTTCGCCCGCCCGGACGAGTGCGTACGCGCGCTTACCGTCGACCTTGATCGCACTGACACTCGACGGAACCTGCGAGATGTTTCCGGTGAGCTCGGCCACCGCTGCGGCAATCGCTTCGTCGGTAACACGCGCGACGGCGTCCGGTTCTGCGCGTTCCACCGGCTCCCCCTCGGCGTCATCCGTCGTCGTCGTGAGTCCGAGTCGGATTGTCGCGAGGTATTCCTTGTCCTGGCCGACGAGGAACGTGAGCAGTCGTGTCGATGAGTTGATGCCGAGGATCAACAGACCCGTCGCCATCGGGTCGAGGGTGCCGGCGTGACCCACTCGCCGGGTGCCGGCGAGCCGTCGGGTACGCGCAACGACGTCGTGGCTGGTGATCGATTGTGGCTTGTCAACGAGGAGGATGCCGGAGTGCACAGATGGTCCTTTCGTGCCTTGCTGGCGACAGACCATCTTCCCACACGCCGCACCGTAGGCTGAGAACATGCGTGTCGCCGTGATCGGAGCAGGAGCCCTCGGGTCGACGTTCGCGGCACTCCTCGACCGGGCCGGACACTCTGTGACACTCGTGGCGCGGGGTGCCCAGCTTGACGCGGTTCAGCTGAACGGGATTCGCCTGACCGGTGGCTTCGGGACGTGGCAGACCACGCGGCTTGTCGCCGTCCGCTCACTCGATGCGCCTTCAGGACAAGGCGCGCCGGCGTCCATGTTCGATCTCGTCCTTCTCGCCGTGAAGGCACAGGACACCGTGGCCGCTCTGGCCGAGCACGGGAGAAGTATCGATGGCGCTCGGGTGCTCGTTATCCAGAACGGCCTCGACGGGGTGAACGCGGTGTCGGAGGCGCTCCCTGAGTCATCCTGTATCGGTGCGCTCTCCATCGTTGCCGCGTCGTACCTGGAACCCGGCGCAGTCACCGTCACCACCCCCGCGACGACCTACATCGGACGGGGTTCGGGTGAACCGGATGCTGAGGCGCGTCGGCTCGCCACTGAACTCGGCGAACCCCTGCGCCTCGCCGCGATCGGCAATTTCGTCGGTGCGCAATGGACGAAGCTTCTCGTGAACCAGCTCAACGCACTGCCAGCGATCACCGGCAGGAGCGTGCAGGAGGTCATCGGCGATCGTGCCCTTCGGCGGATCATGACGAGGAGCATGCGGGAGACCGTTCGGATCGGCGTGGCCACAGGCATCCGTTTCGGGTCAATTCAGGGACTAGGCCATCGGCGCCTTCGGTTCTTCGCACGTCTCCCGATATCGCTCGGCCAGGCGCTGCCGAAGCTCTTTGCGGCGCGGATGGGCTCGGTGCCCAACCCGGGGTCGACTCTTCAGTCCCTCAAGCGTGGGCAGCGAACCGAGATCGACTTCCTCAACGGGGCCGTTGTTCGAGCCGCCGGTGCACTCGGCCGAACCGCGCCGGTGAACGAGTCGCTCGTCGAACTGGTGCACGACGTTGAACGGTCAGGAACCTTCCTGACCACAGCACAGGTCGTTCGCGCTGTCGACGCGGTCAGAGCCTGAAGTTTCAGCAGCTGTCGAGGAACACCCTCATCGGTTGCGTTTCATCGGCGTTGTTGATGACCGCTGATGCTTTCGTTCGCGGACCCGCATCGCGGAGGTAGAGTTCCTGGCCGCTGACGTACCGTGCGTTCGACGGCGCAGCAGGATCCGGGTCGACGCCGAGGGAGGACGCCAGCCGCCGGTAGGCCTCAGCCAGTGGGACGTCAAGCCAGATCGAGTAGTGCCAGAGTCCGCGCAGGTCAGGGCGGTGCAGGAACACGCCGTCAACGATCAGGGTCGCGTCCTTAGGGCCGGTCACCCACCGCAGCTCCTCGCCGGTGTTCCGTTTCTCGTCGAAACCGACGAGCTGAAATCCGACACTGCCCGCCATCCGGAACGGTTCGATGAGCGCGCGGCGGAACAGCGAGTAGTCGAACGAGTCCTGGTAATAGCCCTCCCCCGACTGCCTGCCGCGCGCGTAGCGTTCCTCCCGCGGTCGATGGAAGTCGTCGATCGATGCCCGGAACGCCGTGCGGCCGTCTTCGCGAAACGCTTCGGCGAGGTCATCGGCGAAGCTGGCCGTTCCGGATCCGGGGATGCCATCGACTGCGACGATCGTGCGGCCAACCCCGTAATTGTGGGTGATTTCGTTGCGCAGGTCGCGCATCACCTCGACGCGCGGTGTACGGACAAGACTCATCTGTCGAGACTACCTCCGGCAGAGCGAATACGCTGGGAGAACCCATGTCACACACCCCTCTGCTCTCGTCCCGGATCATCGACTGGTTCGCCGCGAATGGCCGCGCACTGCCGTGGCGGGAACCCGGGTTTTCGGCGTGGGGCATTCTGGTCTCTGAGTTCATGCTGCAGCAGACGCCCGTCGCCCGGGTCATCCCTCGTCTCGAGGAGTGGCTTGACCGATGGCCGACACCGGAGGCCCTCGCGAACGTCCCGTCCGGCGAGGCGGTCCGGGCGTGGGCGAACCTCGGCTATCCCCGGCGGGCGCTCTGGCTGCACGCCGCAGCCGTTCAGATCACCGAACGGCACGGCGGCGTCGTTCCCGACGACGTGGATGACCTTCTGGCCCTACCGGGGGTGGGCGACTACACCGCACGGGCCGTCGCTGTTTTCGCCTACGGCTCCAGGCATCCGGTCGTCGACACGAACACCCGGCGGGTGATCGCGCGGGCCGTCGACGGCAACGCCGAACCCGCTCCCCCATCGAACACGCGTGACCTCGCCGCCATGAACGGCCTGCTGCCCGAGAACATCGTCGAGGCGCGGGCGTTCAACGCAGGCGCGATGGAACTCGGGGCGATCGTCTGTACGGCGCGGGCACCGCTGTGCGACGCGTGTCCAATCGCTGACGCCTGTGCGTGGCGGCTGGCCGGGTATCCCGAGTACGAGGGCAAGCGAAAAGCCGTTCAGAAGAAGTACGAGGGCAGTGACCGGCATGTGCGTGGCCTGATCATGGCGGAACTGCGGGCCGCACATGTTCCGGTCACGGCTGAAGAGATCGAAAGTTTGTGGCCGGATGCCGTCCAGCGCGATCGCGCACTGGCTGGTCTTGTCGCCGACGGGCTGGCCGTTAAACGAGACACGGGCTATGTGCTGCCCTGAGGCGGCACACAACCCGTTTCATCTCACAGCCGTTGCTGGTTTTACTTCTCGTCGTCGTCCTCGGCGACCCGTGGCTTGACGTACGGGTCAGGGTCTCCGGCGTATGTCGCCGTTGACTTGAGGGCTTCGATCGAAGAGTCGCGTTCGCGGGCCTGGGCGAGGAGCTCGTCGAGGTGCTTGGCGTTCTCCGGCAGTGCGTCGTGGATGAACTCGAGGCTCGGCGTGAGCCGGGCGGTGATGTTCTTGCCCACTTCGCTACGAAGCATGCCCTTGGCCGCTTCGAGCGCCGCCGCAGAATCGGCCCGTTCTTCGTCTGAACCGTAGACGGTGTAGAACACGCTGGCGTGCTGCAGGTCTCCGGTGACGCGAACGTCGGTGATCGTGACGAATCCGAGCCGGGGGTCACGCATTCCACGCTCAATGCGCTTCGCGATGACTTCCTGGATTCGGTCGGCCAGTTTACGTGCTCGTGGGTTCTCGCCCATGATCTTCTCCTTCAGCCTGAACTACGAGGGCGGTTGCGGCAGCCTCTTTACGAGGCTGCCGCGACCGGTGAGAAAGCCTAAACGCGCGGCTTCTCTTTCATCTCTGTCGTCTCGATCTCGTCGCCGATCTGGATGTCGTTGAACTTGCCGAGGCCGATACCAGCCTCGAAGTCCGTACGAACCTCGGTGACGTCGTCCTTGAACCGGCGCAGCGACTCGATGGCGAGGTTGTCTCCGAGCACGACACCGTCGCGGATGACGCGAGCCTTCGCGTTCCTCGTGATGGTTCCCGAGCGCACGATGACACCGGCGATGTTGCCGAACTTGGAGGAGCGGAACACCTCGCGGATCTCGGCGACACCGGACTGAACTTCTTCGTACTCGGGCTTGAGCATGCCGGTGAGGCTTGCTTCCACATCGTCGATGGCGTTGTAGATGACCGAGTAGAACCGGATGTCGACACCTTCGCGAGCGGCACGTTCCCGAGCCTTCGGGTCGGGGCGCACGTTGAAGCCGATGATGATCGCGTTGTCGATGGTCGCCAGGTTGACGTCCGACTCCGTGATCGCACCGACACCACGGTGGATGATGCGCAGCTGAACGCTGTCGTCGATCTCGATCTTGAGCAGCGACTCTTCGAGTGCCTCAACGGCACCGGAGACGTCACCCTTGATGATGAGGTTGAGCGATTCGACCTTGCCCTCTTCGAGTGCGCGGGTGAAGTCCTCAAGGCTGATGCGCTTGCGGGACTTCGCGAGCTGAGCGTTGCGCTCTGCTGCTTCGCGCTTCTCGGCGATCTGGCGTGCCGTGCGGTCATCGTCGGTGACGAGGAAGGTGTCACCGGCGCGAGGCACCGAAGACAGACCCTGCACCTGGACCGGGCGTGACGGGGTGGCGAACTCGACGGCGTCGCCGTTTTCGTCTGCCATCGCACGGACACGGCCGTAAGCGGTACCGGCGACGATCGGGTCTCCGACCTTGAGCGTTCCCGACTGGATGAGCACTGTCGCAACAGCACCGCGTCCCTTGTCGAGCTTCGCTTCGATCGCGACACCGCGGGCATCCTTGTTCGGGTTTGCGCGCATGTCGAGGCCGGCGTCTGCGGTCAACAGCACCGCGTCAAGGAGTTCCTTGATGTTGATGTTGTTGCGAGCAGATACGTCGACGAACATGACGTCTCCACCGTATTCTTCGGCGACGAGTCCGTATTCGGTGAGCTGCTGGCGCACCTTCTGCGGGTTGGCGTCTTCCTTGTCGATCTTGTTCACCGCGACCACGATCGGCACGTTAGCTGCCTGTGCGTGGTTGAGTGCCTCAATCGTCTGGGGCATGATGCCGTCGTCTGCCGCGACAACGAGGATCGCGATGTCGGTGACCTGCGCACCACGGGCACGCATGGCGGTGAACGCCTCGTGGCCCGGTGTGTCGATGAAGGTGATGGCGCGTTCGATGCCTTCGTGCTCTGCAACGACCTGGTACGCACCGATGTGCTGCGTGATGCCACCGGCTTCACCGGCGACAACGTTTGCGTTGCGGATCGCGTCGAGCAGTCGCGTCTTACCGTGGTCGACGTGACCCATGACCGTGACGACGGGCGGGCGGACCTGGAGGTCCTCGTCCGTTTCGTCAGCGAGTTCCTGATCGAGGTCGATCGAGAAGCCTTCGAGAAGCTCGCGGTCCTCTTCCTCGGGCGAGACGATGAGGATCCGGTAGCCGAGCTCTTCACCGAGGATGCCGAAGGTCGCCTCATCGAGGGACTCGGTAGCCGTTGCCATCTCACCGAGGTGGAACAGCACGGTGACGAGGTTTCCGGGGCTGGCGTCAATCTTGTCGGCGAAGTCCGAGATGGATGCTCCGCGGCGAAGGCGAACGACAGTCGTTCCGTCTCCACGGGGAACACTCACGCCACCAAGCGACGGAGCTTCCCTGAGTTCGAATTCCTGCCTCTTGGCGCGCTTCGACTTGCGTGACTTGCTCTTTCCGCCACCACGGCCGAATGCACCAGCGGTTCCTCCACCGGGGCCACGACCACGACCGCCGCCGCCTGCGGGGCGGTTGGGGCCAAAGTTCGAGCCGGGAGCACCTGGAGCGCCACCTGGGCGCTGGAATCCACCAGCGGCCGGAGCGCCTGGACGCTGGAAACCGCCACCTGCGGGGCGACCTGCGCCACCGGGGCGCTGGAATCCGCCGCCTCCCGGACGCTGGCCTGCAGCGCCTGGACGCGGAGCACCCGGACGCGGTGAACCGGGTCGCGGTGCCTGGGGGCGGGGAATGTTGCTCGGGGTCGGGCGCTGGCCCATGCCCTGTGCGCTTGCGAACGGGTTGTTACCCGGTCGCGGAGTCGCGGGACGCTGGCCCATACCCTGTGCGCTTGCAAACGGGTTGTTGCCCGGTCGCGGTGCACCCGGACGAGGACCGCCCGGTGCTGCTGGCTTGTCCGACGAGGCTGCTGCGGGCGCAGCGGCGTCAGCGGATGCCGGCGCTGCGGGGGCCGCTTCAGCTGCGGGTGCCGCAGGAGCAGCGGGTGCTGCAGGAGCAGGTGCTGCCGGAGTCTTGGCTGCGGGGGCCGGAGCCGGAGCAGCGGGCTCGGCGGGAGCCGGAGCGGGTGTTGCCGCTGCAGGCTTCCTGGCCGGTGCCGGAGCGGGAGCCGGGCGTGAGCCCGGTTTTGCGGACGTTGCGGCCGCTGGGGCCTTTGCTTCGCCAGCAGCGGCAGGCTTGGCGCCATCCGCTTCGAGGGCAGCACGAAGTTTCCGTGCAACCGGGGGTTCAATGGTTGATGAGGGTGACTTGACGAATTCGCCCAGTTCCTTCAGTTTCGCAAGGGCTACCTTGCTGTCGACGCCGAGCTCGGAAGCGATCTCGTGTACGCGTGGTTTTCCAGCCACTATTCTCCTGTCTGGGTCCACCCAGACAGGGTGGACCTTTATTTACGGACGGGTCTCATTTCGAGCCGCTCATTAGTTGTCCATTAGCCGTTCAGCCTGTTCTCTCGTACTGAATTTTCAAGTGCTGCCGTGTCGAGGGACCTCGTCTCGCGAAGGGCACGCCCGAAGGCCCGCCGCTTCACTGCGAGTTGGTAACACTGGATTTGCGGATGCAACCACGCGCCTCGCCCTGGCAGCGACGCGGTGGTGTCCACCACGAGCTGTGAGTCCCTGGCCACGATCCTCACGAGGGAGGATCTCTCGGCACGCGCGCGGCATCCGACGCACGTTCTAACGGGTTCCATCCTAGCACTCCCTCAATTCACGGGCACCCGGGAGCACCTGGCCGGCGGACCGAACTTAGTCCTCGAGGATCGAATCCGGCTGGATATCGATCTTTGCGCCGGTCAGCTTGGCGGCCAGTCGGGCGTTTTGCCCTTCCTTGCCGATGGCAAGTGAGAGCTGGTAGTCGGGAACGAGGGCGCGGACCGCTTTGGTCGACTCGTCGATCATGAATGTGCTCGTCACCTTGGCCGGCGAGAGAGCGTTCGCGACGAAGGTGGCGAGGTTCGGCGAGTAGTCGACGATGTCGATCTTCTCGGCACCGAGTTCCTCGGTGACCGCGCGAACACGTCGGCCGAGTTCACCGATGCACGCTCCCTTGGCGTTCACGCTCGGGTCGGTGGCGCGCACGGCGATCTTTGTGCGGTGCCCTGCCTCGCGGGCGAGCGACACGATTTCGACGACTCCGGATGCGATCTCGGGAACCTCGAGTGCGAAGAGCTTCCGAACCAGGGACGGGTGGGTGCGGGAGACCGTGATCTGTGGCCCCTTCATTCCGCGAGAGACGCTCGTTACGTACACACGGATGCGCGCACCGTGCTTGTACTCCTCGCCTGGCACCTGCTCCTCGGGCGGCATGATCGCTTCGATCGTGCCGAGATCGATGTGCACCATGCGCGGGTTTGGTCCCTGCTGGACGACTCCGGCAACGATGTCGCCTTCGCGGCCCTTGAATTCGCCGAGGATCGCGTCGTCGGCGAGGTCACGCAGTCGCTGGTTGATGACCTGCTTGGCAGCGAACGCTGCGATGCGGCCAAAGTCTTCAGGAGTGGATTCTGCTTCGCCAATGACGTTGCCTTCGTCGTCCTTCTCGGGAATGAGAACGGAGACGTGACCGGTCTTGCGGTCGAGCTCGACACGGACTTCGGGTTCTGCTTCGCCCGGTTCGGTCTGGCTCTTGACGTAGGCCGTTTTGATGGCCTGCTCAATAATGCCGATGAGCTCGTCGAGGGGGATTTCCTTCTCCCGCTCCATCATCTTCAGTACGTTAAGATCGATGTCCACCGGGGTACTCCTCTATTCAGCTGCCACCGTCAGTCAAGCGTTGACGGATCGATCTCCTAACTTACCCGACGTGTGCGCTTTGCAACACCACAGACCGGCCCTGACGGCGGAGCCACAGGCGCTAGCAGTCGCTCGCAAGGGCGACAGGGGCATAGATGCTGAAGATCTTGTCGTCGATCGCGTGAATTCGAACGCCGGACCAGAATTCGCTTTCTTCTCCGGCTGGCGGCTCTGCCGTCAGGCCATCCATGACGACGTCCCACCGCTCGCCCTCGTGGTCCCAGGTTTCTGTGAGTGCATCAGGAATCCCCGACGCCAGGTCGACGAAGGATCCGCCGACCTGTCCCCCGTGTTCGGTCTGTACGACGACCTCTGTGTTCGTCGCACCCTCTCGAGCACCCGCGGCGAACGTTGCCGGGCTCGAGCCGTCCTGCCCGACGTGGATGGACATACCGGACCATTTGTATTCCACTCTCTCGGGTTCACAAATCTGGTCGCCCGAGAAATGCTCCACGGTGGGCTCGACGTCAAAGATCCGAGTCAGCTCGGCGATGGCTGTGTCCGGAGCAGTGTCGTACGGAAAGGCGCTGATCTCCTCTCCCCCTGTCGTACGCATGGACAGCGCGTCAGGACCGATGACGATAAGGCGTGCGAGCGCAGCATCCGGAGTCGCTGTTGGCGTGGACGACGCCAATGGTGATGCCGTCGCGGTGGGCTCCCCCTGGGGCGAGCTCGATGGAGATGCGCATCCAGCGACGCTCAGAAGCGCCACTGCCGCCAGCGTGAGAAGTGCGCGTGCCCGAACCTTCATGGTTCCCCATCTCGTTCAGCGAGAACGAGACGCTCGCCACTGCTCAGAAGCTACTGCACGACCACCTTCCCCGTGTTCGCTGTTGGATAACAGATCCGTTACGAATCGCACCAGATTGCGACGCCTGA
>JAZQRG010000600.1:0-10708 GCA_045629445.1 Mycetocola sp.
ATCCGACTTGTCGCTGCTGCAGGGCGGTGCCAACGCGATCCACACCGGCGACCCGCGCCTGGACACGGCTGACTTCGCCGACACGGCGCCGGGCAACCTCCGCGCCGACTACGTACTGCCGTCGCGCAAGCTCCGCGTGCTCGACGCCGGCGTGTTCTGGCCGACCCAGGCCGATCCGCTGTCGCGACTGACCGGCGTCTTCCCGTTTCCCAGCAGCGACCACCGACTCGTCTGGGTCGATGTCCGGATAAAGGGATAGGCGGGCTCGTCGCTCACAACTGCCCACAGCGGACTGCCGGCGCGTGTCGTCCCTGCGGGAGGGGTCGCGAACATACCGGGTAGTCGGTATGCTCGGTGGTGCGAGCGGATGCCATCAGGCATCCGTTCACGCCGACGAGGAGGTCGCGTGCAGATTCTTGGAGCAGTGCTCGAGCGGTCGGGCGCGACCCCGCCGTTCGCCGAGTCGCGTCCCTTCACGGTCGGGCCGATCGAGCTCGACCCGCCGGGCGCTGGCGAGTTGCTCGTGCGTATCGAGGCTGCCGGGCTCTGTCACTCGGATCTCAGCGTCGTCGACGGCAACCGGCCGCGACCGACGCCCATGCTGCTCGGGCACGAGGCCGCGGGAAACGTCGAGGTGATCGGCGAGGGCGTCGTTGACGTTCCGGTCGGCACCCGCGTCGTTATGACGTTCCTGCCACGATGCGGCACCTGCGCCGAGTGCCTCACCGACGGCCGGTTGCCCTGCACGGTCGGGAGTGCGGCGAATAACGCAGGCACGCTCGTCGGCGGCGGCATCCGGCTTCACCGCAAGGAAACCCCGGTGCACCACCATCTCGGTGTCTCGGGCTTCGCCACTCACGCGGTCGTGAGTCGCACGTCGGTCGTGCCCGTTGACCAGGACGTGCCCGCAGAGATTGCCGCCCTGCTCGGCTGTGCGGTGCTGACCGGCGGTGGCGCGGTGATCAACGCCGGACGACCGGCCGCTCGCTCGCGGGTGATCGTCGTCGGACTCGGCGGCGTCGGCATGGCTGCACTGCTCGTTGCCGTCGCGCTCGGCCACGACGTCATCGGCGTGGATGCGCTCGGTGCCAAGCTCGACCTTGCAACAGAGCTCGGTGCATCCGGAAGTTTCACTCCGGGCGATGCCATCGACGCTGACGTCACTGCTCCGCTCGTCATCGAGGCGGCAGGTTCGCCGCGCGCCTTCGAAACCGCGTTCTCGCTCACGGCTCCTGGCGGCACTCTGGTGACCGTCGGCCTCCCCGCCCCGGATGCCATGGCGAGCATTGCCCCGCTCCTCGTGACAGCGCAGGCAAAGACGATCATCGGCAGCTACCTCGGCTCGGCCGTTCCGAGCCGTGACATCCCGCGCTATGTCGAGCTCTGGCGACGAGGAGTGCTGCCGCTCGAGCGACTCGTCTCGGCCCGCATCAGCCTTCACGACATCGCGGAGGGCATGGACCGGCTTGCCACCGGCGCAGCGCTCCGCCAACTCATTACCTTCGACCCACCGACAACTCAACGAATGGATCTCGTATGACCCGCACCGCCATCGTCACTGGAGCAGCCCGCGGCATTGGCGCCGCGACCGCTCGCCGACTCGCCGCAGACGGCCATCAGGTCGCCGTACTCGACCTCGACGCCGAACACTGTGCTGACACCGTCGCCGCGATCGAAGATGCTGGAGGCCGCGCGATCGCCATCGGCGCCGACGTTGCGGATTCGGATGCTGTGACGGCGGCTGTCGCGCGCGCGGCCAACGAGCTCGGCGCCCCGACGATCCTGGTCAACAACGCCGGCATCCTTCGCGACAACCTGCTGTTCAAAATGACGGAGGACGACTGGGATGCCGTGATGAGCGTTCACCTGCGTGGCGCGTTCCTGATGAGCCGGGCAGTTCAGGCACACCAGGTCAACGAGGGATGGGGTCGCATCGTCAACCTCTCCAGCACGTCCGCCCTCGGCAACCGCGGGCAAGCCAATTACTCTGCGGCGAAGGCGGGCATTCAGGGCTTCACGAAGACACTCGCCTTCGAACTCGGCCGATACGGCGTGACCGCCAACGCTGTCGCACCGGGGTTCATCGAGACCGAGATGACCCGGTCTACCGCCGAACGCGTTGGCATTGGTTTCGAAGACTTCCTCGCCGGTGCGGCGAAGGAGATCCCCGTTGGGCGTGTCGGGCAGCCCGAGGACATTGCCGCGGCTGTCTCGTTCTTCTGCCGCGAGGATTCAAGCTTCGTCTCGGGCCAGGTCCTCTACGTTGCGGGAGGGCCGAGGTCATGACAATCAGCGTCTCTTCACCGTCAACACTGACGGATGCCATCGGCCAGACGGCGACGGGCGAGTGGTTCACGATCGATCAGGACCGCATCGATGCCTTCGCCGAGGCGACCGAAGACCGGCAGTGGATCCATGTCGATTCCGAGCGTGCAGCATCCGGACCGTTCGGTGCCACGATCGCGCACGGCTATCTCACGCTGTCGCTGATTCCCCGACTGACGGAGGGGCTCCTCGAGGTGGGCGGGGCAGCGATGGCCATCAACTATGGACTCGACAGGGTGCGCTTCCTGCAGCCGGTGACCGCGGGGTCGCGCGTGCGGGCGAGCTCCACCATCACGAGCGCTGAGTCCTCGCCGCAGGGGACTCGCGCGGGGATGACAGTGACGATCGAGATCGAAGGATCGCCTCGGCCCGCGCTCGTCGCCGACTCGATCGCGCTCTTTGTCGGTTCCGACTAAAGCGCGCACGGACTCGCAGAGGCGCCCGCCAGATCGCGGGCGCCTCAGCCGTCTCTGGCAGCGATCGGTCAGATTCGCTCGAGGACGAGCGCCATGCCCTGGCCGCCGCCGACGCACATCGTCTCGAGTCCGTATCGGCCGCCCGACTGACGGAGTCCGTTGATCAGTGTCGACGTGATCCGTGCCCCGGTCATGCCGAACGGATGACCGACGGCGATCGCGCCACCGAAGACATTGAGCTTCTCCGGGTCGACACCGAGCTCCCGTGCTGAGGGGATGACCTGAGCGGCAAAGGCCTCGTTGATCTCGACCAGATCCATGTCGTCGATCGAGAGGCCAGCGAGCGCGAGCGCGCGCCGGCTGGCTTCCACCGGTCCGAGGCCCATGATCTCGGGGGAGAGGCCGCTGACACCGGTGGAGACGATCCGGGCAAGCGGCGTGAGGCCCAACTCGTCGACCACGCGGTCGGAGACAACGATCACGGCAGCGGCTCCGTCGTTGAGCGGGCAGCAGTTGCCCGCCGTGACCGTGCCGTCCGGGCGGAACACCGGCTCCAGCTGACTCAGTGCTTCGACCGTCACCCCTGTGCGCGGCCCGTCGTCTTTCGAGACGACCGTGCCGTCGTCGAGCGTCACCGGCGTGATGTCCGTTGCCCAGAAGCCACTGGCATCCGCTTCCTCCGCACGTTGCTGGCTGCGGGCCGCGAACTCGTCCTGCTCCTCGCGCGTAATGCCGCGGAGTTCGGCGACGTTCTCAGCGGTCTGGCCCATCGCGATGTACGCGTCGGGGAGCTCGCCGTCGGCGCGGGGGTCGTGCCACGGTTCCTGGCCACCGCCAGCCCTCGCCTCGGTGCGCGCGAGCGCCTTCTCGAACAACGGGTTGGTCAGCTTCTCGCCGGGGATGTAGTCGCTTGACCCGCGCATCGAGCGGCTGACCGACTCGACACCGGCGGACACGAAGACGTCACCCTCACCGGCCTTGATCGCGTGGAACGCCATCCGCGTGGTCTGCAGGCTCGATGAGCAGTAGCGGTTGACGGTCGTTCCCGGCACCTCGTCGAGGCCAAGGAGGATCGACACGATGCGCGCCATGTTCATTCCCTGTTCGCCTCCCGGCAGACCGCAGCCCAGCAGCAGGTCGTCGATGCGGCTTGGGTCGAGGGCGGGAACTTTCGCGAGCGCGTCGCGCACCATGCGCGAGGCGAGGTCATCAGAACGGATGCCGGCGAGCGAGCCCTTCCGAGCGCGGCCGATCGGTGAGCGGGCGGTGGCGACGATGAATGCTTCTGCCATGTCGAGCCTTCCTAAACGAATGCCTGGATGCCGGTGATGGCGCGGCCGACGATGAGGGAGTTCATGTCGAACGTGCCCTCGAAGGTGTAAATCGCCTCGGCATCGGCGAAGAACCGAGCGACACCGTGATCCAGCTGGATTCCATTGCCGCCGAGGATCTCCCGACAGAGCGCAACGGTTTCCCGCATCCGGGCCGTTGCGAAGGCCTTGGCCATCGCCGAGTGGTGGTCTTTCTGCACACCTTCGTCCTGCATCGCGGAGACGCGCATGCACAGGGCAATGCTCGCCGTGATGTTCGACAGTGACGTTGCAAGCTTCTCCTGCACGAGCTGGAACGAGGCGATCGGCTTGCCGAACTGCGTGCGCTCCTTGGCGTAGGCGAGGGCAACTTCGTACGCGCCGACGGCGACCCCGATCGCCTGCCAGGCCACCTCGGCGCGGGTGAGCCGCAGCACGATGGCCACATCGCGGAACGACGAGATATTCGCGAGCCTGTCGCTCTCGGGAACCCGAACGTCTTCGATCACGATGTCGGCGTTCTCGACCGCGCGCAGTGACTGCTTGCGTTCGATCTTCGTCGCGGTGAAGCCGGTTGCCGGTTGACGCACGAGAAAACCCTTGACCTGGTCGTCCGCCGTGTCCCGAGCCCAGACGATGACGACGTCAGCGAACGTCGCGTTTCCGATCCAGCGCTTCGCCCCGTTCAGCACCCACTCGTCGCCGTGCCGCGTCGCTGTCGTCTTCAGACCGCGCGCGGTATCGGACCCGCTCGTGGGCTCGGTGGGCGCGAATGCGCCGATCACCTCGCCGCGGCTCATCGGGCCCATCCACTCCGCCCGCTGTTCCTCGGACCCGCCGACGCCAATGGAGTTCATGGCGAGGCCACTGTGAACGCCGATGAATGTCGCCGTCGACGGGTCGACCCTGGCGATCTCGAGCGCGATCCAGGCGCGGTAAACGGCGCTGTTCTCAAACCGCCTCGTCTCGGGCCAGTTCGGCCCGAACAGGCCGAGTTCGGCGATCTGTGGAATGAGGTGGCGCGGACTCCGCGCTTCCTCCCACAGGCGGTCGGCGTGCGGCCGCACCTCGGCGTCGAGGAAGGCACGGATGCGGGCAACCGATCGCTGTTCCTCGTCGGTGAGTTGTTCCTGGAATCCATAGAAATCGGCGTCGAGGATCTCGGCACGATCGGTCTGTGGGGTGGTGAGCGTCATTGCTACTCCATTTCTTCGACGGCGGCGTCGGCGATTTTCATCGCGGTGAATCGTAGTATGCATCATTTCCGAAAATGTTGCACGCTCCCTGTGAATCACGCGGTAGAGTTCCCGCATGCAGACGACGACAGCCGACACCGAGAAGCCATCGACGGACCACCCCGCCACAACGATCGGCACCGTCGGACTCGAAGTTGCCCCGTCGTGGCTGTCGAATCGCCTGGCAGACGGGGGCCATGCGGGATCTCGTCGCGCTTTCGCCCTCGCTCGCGAACAGTTCATCGACGGTCGCCGCATCGATATGAGCGCGCTCGCGACCGACCTCGGAGTCGATCGCACCTCGCTGTTCCGCTGGGTCGGCAACCGCGATGCCCTGCTGTCCGAAGTGCTCTGGTCGCTCGCGGCTCCGACCCTGCTCCAGGCGGAGGAGGCCACGAGCGAACTGCGCGCCGAGGAACGCGTCGCCGGCGTTCTCACCCACTTCGTCGACGCTCTCATTCGAGCGTCCTACTTCCGGCAGTTCCTTCGCCGTGAGCCGGCGCGGGCCCTGCGGCTGCTCACGACGACGGAGAGCGAGATCCAGCGTCGATACGTCGCATCGGCCGAATGGCTCCTGCGACGGGAACTTGGTGATGCGCCGCTCGGCGGGGCCATCGACCCGGCGTCCCTCGCCTATCTGCTGGTTCGAATTTCCGAGTCATTCACCTACGCCGATCTCATCGCGGGCGACGAACCCAGCACGGAGCGAGCCGGAGTCGCCTTCCGTGTACTTCTGAGGGTTGTCTGATGCGATACCGAGTACGGATGCCGTTTGCCACCCGGTGGAATGACAACGACCAATACGGCCACCTCAACAACACCGTCTACTACGAGGCGATGGACACGGCAATCAACACATGGATGATGGGCAATGGAGGACTTGACCCACAGGGAGACGCCATCGCGCTGTGTGCCGCGTCATCGTGTGAATTTCACTCGTCGGCATCGTTTCCCGATCCACTCGAGGTCGGCATTGGAATCGAGCGGCTCGGCACGACCAGCATTACCTGGGCGCTCGGCATCCTGCGGCCAGGCGACGACGAGGCGATCGCGACGGGGCGCTTCGTTCACGTGTTCGTCGATGCCATCTCGCGGACCCCTACTCCTTTGCCCGTGCAGATCCGCTCCGCCATCGAGCGACATCTTCTCGACTGATATTGATTCACTGATGCGCAACATACCGACCACGCGGTATGCTGTCTGAGTGCGGCCATGGAGTGCCGTGCATTGCGCGGCACTCGCGCGTGAAAGGTGGTCACCGATGACCGACTCGTCCGGCGTCGATGTCGTAGGTCTCGATGTCGCGGGTCTCACCGACTGGCTTGCCCGCACGCATCCCGAGCTGTATGCGGGGCCGTTGTCGGCCGAACTCATCACGGGCGGTCGCAGCAACCTCACGTACCGCATCCACGGGGCGCGCCGCCCGCTCGTCCTGCGCCGGCCCCCGCTCGGCCACGTCCTCTCGAGCGCCCACGACATGGCGCGCGAGCATCGCATTCTCAGCGCACTGCGAGACACCGCCGTGCCGGTCCCGCCGACGGTCGACCTGGTCGACGATTCGGCGGAGGCGAGCGTCACCGGAACACCGTTCTTCGTGATGGATCTCGTTGCGGGTCGCGTGCTGTCCGACCCGGCGCAGAACGCCGACTTCACACCGGACCAGCTCCACGGCCTCAGTCTTGGCTTCGCCGGTATTCTTGCCGACCTGCACACCATCGTCCCGGCATCCGTTGGTCTCGACGGTTTCGGCCGTGGGGACGGCTATCTCCAGCGCCAGCTCGGGACATGGCGCAGGCAACTCGACGCCTCCCGAACCCGAGAGGTTCCACGGCTCGATGAGCTGCAGGCCGGACTGGGAGAGCGGATGCCTGCTGCCGGTCGTTCGGCGCTCGTGCACGGTGACTACCGGCTCGACAACGCACTCGTGGCGGGCGGCACGGGAGAGCTCGGTGCCCCGAGGGTCACAGCGATCCTCGACTGGGAGATGGCGACGATCGGCGATCCGCTCGTTGACCTCGGCATGCTCGGCCTCTATTGGAGCATTGCCGAGCTGCCCGGCGGGCGCGGTGTCGCTCCGAGCGCCGTCGACCTCGACGCCGGGTATCCGCCGTTCGACGAGATCGTTGACGCGTATGCGGTCCGCGCCGGTATCCCGACGCCCGACCTCGGCTGGTATCGCGCGTTCGCCGCGTACAAGCTTGCCGTCATCCTCGAGGGCATCCACTTCCGTTATCAGGCGGGCGAGACCGTTGGCGACGGTTTCGACCGGATCGGCGAGCTCGTGGAGCCCCTCGCCGAAGAGGGCCTGGCCCGCTCCGCCCTGAGAGGACTCTGACGACATGGACTTTGCCGACGACCCCCGCACAGCGGAGCTGACCGCGACGTTGCGCGCCTTTCTCCACGAACACGTGATTCCCGCGGAGCCGGAACTTGAGCGCCAGCTCGCCCAAACCCCGGGTGAGTGGGGCTTCCGGCCCATCGTCGACGACTTGCGGGCTCTCGCGCGAGACCGCGGCCTGTGGAACCTCTTCCTTCCTGGCGACCACGGCGCGAACCTGACCAATCTGCAGTATGCGCCGCTCGCCGAGCTCACCGGCTGGAGCCCGCGCCTTGCCCCTGTCGCGCTCAACTGTGCGGCGCCGGACACGGGCAACATGGAGGTGCTCGCCGATTTCGGCACACCGGAACAGAAGGAGCGCTGGCTCGAGCCGCTCCTCGACGCCCGCATCCGCTCGGCGTTCTGCATGACCGAACCGGACGTGGCCTCGAGCGACGCAACCAACATCGCCACACGCATCCGTCGTGAGGGTGATGACTACGTGATTTCCGGGCGCAAGTGGTGGTCGACCGGTGCGATGAACCCCAACGCCGAGATCCTGATCGTGATGGGCAAGACCGATCCTGCCGCGGCGAGGCACCGGCAGCAGTCGATGATCCTGGTGCCGAGGGATGCCGTTGGCGTCGAGATCGTTCGCCCGCTCACGGTGTTCGGTTATGACGACCGTGACCACGGCGGGCACGGTGAGATCGTATTCCGTGACGTGCGGGTGCCGGCGTCGAACCTCATCGGCGGCGAGGGCGACGGGTTTGCGATCGCCCAGGCCAGGCTCGGACCCGGGCGGATCCACCACTGTATGCGAGCTCTCGGCACGGCCGAACGCGCCGTCGCGCTCGTGCGTGAGCGCGCTAACGATCGCGTTGCCTTCGGTTCGCCGCTCGCCGACAGGGGAGTGGTGCGCGAATGGGCCGCGGAGGCACGCATCAGTATCGAGTCACTGAGGCTGCTCGTGCTCAAGACCGCGTGGCTCATGGACACCGTCGGCAACCGCGCCGCAATGACCGAGATCCAGGCGATCAAGATCGCCGTTCCGCGCGCCGTTCAAGCCATCCTCGATCGAGCCATGCAGCTGTTCGGCGGCGCAGGACTCTCGGCCGACCACCCGCTCGCCGAGATGTTTGCCGGAGCGCGGGCGCTGCGGCTCGCAGACGGCCCCGACGAGGTGCACCTCGCCGCTCTCGGCAAGGCCGAACTCAGGCGCTGACCCGTTCTACCAACCCACCCCTGTGATCAAAGGAGATCCTCATGGCACACCACTCCGATATTGCCATCGACGGCGAGGGCTTCGGCACGCTGTCGGTCGCGAGCATTCTCGCCGAGACCGCCCGTCGGGCTCCCGACAGCCCGGCCATCCACTTCTATGGCACCACGACGAGCTATGGCCAGCTCTGGGATGAGACCCGCGCTTACGCGGGTGCGCTCCGGGAGCGCGGCATCGGTCGCGGCGATCGGGTTGCCATGCTCGTTCCCAACGTGCCCGACTTTCCGCGGGTGTACTACGCTGCCCTGTCGCTCGGCGCGATCGTTGTGCCGATCCACCTCCTCTTCAAGTCGGAGGAGATCGCCTTCGTCCTGAACGACAGCGGCGCCGACCTGCTCGTTGCAGCCGCTCCGCTTCTCGCCGAAGCGATTCCCGCAGCGCAGGCCGCCGGCGTGCCGCTCATCACCGTGCTTCTCCCGGCGCCCGAGGCCGGAGGGCCGAACCTGCCGCGCCTCGAAGCGGAGGCGGCGGCATCCGTTCCAATCGAACGGCACGTCCCGATGAACCCGCTCGAGGCGGCCACCGTGCTCTACACGAGCGGAACGACGGGGACGCCCAAGGGTGCCGTTGGCTCACACCTCGCCATCGTCGAGCAGGTGCACTGCTCGCTCATCGACTCGTTCGATATGCGCACCGATGACGTGATCTTCGGCGGGCTGCCGCTCTTCCACACCTTCGGCCAAACCGCGGTCATGAACATCGCGTTCCGTCGTGGCGCATCGATCATCCTGCTTCCACGGTTCGACCCGGACGAAGCCCTCGCCCTGCTCGTTGCTCATCAGGCGACGGTCTTCACCGCGGTACCGACGATGTTCGTCGGCATGATCCAGGCGGCGGCCCGCACCGCTGAGCGCCCGCCGCTGCGCTACGCCGTTTCGGGAGGGGCTGCCCTGCCGGTCGCCGTTCTCGAGGCGTTCCAGCAGGCATACGGCGCCGAAGTGCACGAGGGGTACGGACTCACCGAGACGGCACCGACCGTGTCGTTCAACACCGTCTACGAGCCCATTCGCCCAGGCACCGTTGGTCGCGCGCTCTGGGGTGTCGATGTCGCGATCGCCGAGGCCGAGGTCGAGGGGCGCATTGAATTCGCGGCGCCAGGCGCGCTCGGCGAGATCGTCGTGCGTGGCCACAACCTCTTCAAGGGATATCTCGGGCGAGCGGATGCTTCCGCTGACGCGGTCGTTGACGGCTGGTTCCGCACCGGAGACCTCGGCACCTACGACGACGGCATCGTCACGATCGTCGACCGCAAGAAGGACATGATCGTGCGCAACGGCTACAACGTGTACCCGACCGAGGTCGAGGCTGTGCTGTCGCGGCACCCCGACGTCGCGATGGCCGCCGTGTTCGGGCTCGCCCACGACACCCACGGGCAGGAAGTGCATGCCGCAGTCGTCGCGCTCGACGGCCGCGAGATTGACGCCGACGAGCTCATCGCGTTCTGCAAGGAGCGGATCGCCGCGTACAAGTACCCGCGCGTGGTGCACCTCGTGGACGAGCTTCCCCTCGGCGGCAGCGGCAAGGTGCTGAAGCGTCACCTGGTCGACCAGTTCAGCGTCCTGCGCAGCTGAGCGCGGGGCGCCCCTGGCGCGCGCCGTACCTTCGTATGTCACAGAATGCGCTTCCGGCGCGGGTTTAACCACATTCTGTGACAGACGAGTGGCGGCCGCGACTGCTCGTGGAGAAAGCACGGTGCGTGCTGCGCCCGTTCGTATGTCACAGAATGCCCCTCCGGCGCGGGTTTAACCACATTCTGTGACAGACGAGTGGCGGCGATCACGTCGAATCCCACAGACAAACGGATGCCGCTGGCCCGACAGGCC
>JAZQRG010000601.1:0-3452 GCA_045629445.1 Mycetocola sp.
CGCCCACGACACCCACGGGCAGGAAGTGCATGCCGCAGTCGTCGCGCTCGACGGCCGCGAGATCGACGCCGACGAGCTCATCGCGTTCTGCAAGGAGCGGATCGCCGCGTACAAGTACCCGCGCGTGGTGCACCTCGTGAACGAGCTTCCCCTCGGCGGCAGCGGCAAGGTGCTGAAGCGGCACCTGGTCGACCAGTTCAGCGTCCTGCGCAGCTGAGGCCGGGGGCGGTTGTCACCACTTCCGCGCGGGGCAGCGCCTTCGCCTGTCACCAAAGCACGCTCAAGCTCGGTTGAACCTGCTTTGGTGACAAGTGAGTGATGGCGACCACGTCGACACAAAACAAAACGGATGGGGCTGGGCCCCCCCGCCCGGGGCCCACCCCTTTTCTGCGTGGGTGGCTAGCTTCCCGGCACGCCCTCGTTGGTGAGGGAGACCGGTTCGACGTCCTCCTTGGCGACCTTGCCCTTGCCGTCACTGAGATAGGTGACGCCGACGAAGTCCTGAACGCCCGCGTCGACCGTCGTGATGCCGACGCCCCTGAACGCGGCGTGGCTGTCGTCGCCGTACGACAGCGGAACGATGCCGTTACCGTTCAGGTCGCCGGAGCCGATGGCCTCGAGCAGGCTCTCGCGGGTCGGATCCTCACCGGCTGCGGCGAGCGCCTCGGCGAAGAGGTAGGCGACGCTCATGCCGTAGACGGTGTTGCCATCGAAGGTCGCGCCGTCGTTGTACTCGGTGTTGATCTCTTCGAACAGGGCTCGCCACTCGTCGTCCTGGCCGAACGGCAGGTAGTTCGTGCTCACGAATCCCTGCAGCAGCTTCGGGGCGACATCCTCGCCGAGGAACGTGACGAGGGTGGGGTAGTCACCGCCAGATGACGACGAGAACCACTGCGCCTGATAGCCGAGCTTGGCGGCCGTTCCGATCGCGAGGGCTGTGAAACCGTTGACGGTCGCGAGCATGTTGATCTCGCAGCCGGCCGCTTTCATCGCGCTGACCTGTGCGACGACATCCTGGTTCGACACCGAGTAGGTCTGGACGCTCGCGAGCCCATCGGCTCCGAGCACGTTCTCGAGCCCCGTTGTGAATTCGGTGCCGAAGTCGTCGTCCTGGCCGAGCACGCAGACGCTCTTGTCGGGGAACTCGTCCGCGGCATACTGCGCGAGCGCTTCCCCCTCCGAGACGTAGTCGACGTTGTACGCGAACGTGTACGGGTACTTCTCGGGCTGGTTCCAGCTCGTTGAACCGGAGGCGACGAACAGGTCTGGCACTTTCTTCTGGTTGAGGTAGTCGAGCACCGAGGTGTGCGTCGGGGTGCCGAGTCCGTTGACGACGGCGAACACCTCATCCTGCTCAACGAGCTCGCGCACGACCGTCTGGGTGTTCGACGGGTTGTATCCGTCGTCCTTGACGATGTATTCGATGCTGCGGCCGTGAATGCCGCCCTGCTCGTTGAGGTACTCAAAGTACGCCGCCGTCGCGGCCGAGATGGATGCGTAGCCGGCCGCCGCTGGTCCGGTGAGCGGGTGGTGTGTGCCGATGGTCACGGTGTCGTCACTGACACCGGGGGTGCTGGCCGCCTCGCCTGCCGGGGCCGGTGTGCTGCACGCGCTCAGCGTGACAAGCATGGCGGATGCCGCGGCAACCGCGATCGCGCGGCGGGGTCGTGCGCTTCGATGTGACATGGGTCACCTCTCTGATTTGGTGGGGATGGGTTCGATGGAGCTGTGGTTATCGGGGATGGGTTCGGTGGAGGGGGGAGTGGTGTCGTGGGCGGCGTCCGGAGCGGAGCGCCGGCGAGTGCGGAGAGCGCCACGGATGCCTGCAGGCCAGACCGCCGTCACGACGATGAGCAGCGCGCCAAACACGAGCACGGCGAGGTTGCCGGAGAGCCGTTGCTCGAGCTCGCTCGGCAAAGCGAGCGCTGACGTGATGGTCTGCACGAGCCACGGGAGCAGGACGATGAGGAGAGAACCGATGGCTGCGCCGAGAATGCTGCCGAGCCCGCCGACGACGACGGCGACAACGAGCAGGAGCGAGAACGCGAGGGTGTAAGCGCCCGGGCTCACGGACTGGGTGACGAAGCACAGCACGGCGCCACCGGCACCGGCGCCGAGTGCGCTGACCACGAAGGCGTGCACTTTGACCCGACCGGCCGGGATTCCGTTGAGCCGGGCGGCTACCTCGTCGTCGCGGACGGCGCGCATCCGGAGGCCCGCCTTCCCGTTCTTCACGATCGTGAGGAGCGTGAGAGTAACGGATGCCACGCCAATGGCGACCCAGGCCTGCCACTGTTCGACCGCGATGAGGGTGGACAACGCTTCTGGCACGCCGTCGTAGGGGATCTGCAGGCCCTGGTCGCCGCGGAACACCCCGACGAAAACACTCGTGAATGCCGGCAACGCGATGACAAGCGCGAGGGTGACACCCGCGAGGTACGGCCCGTGCAGGCGGGCCGCCGCAAGCCCGAGCAACAGGCCGACCAGGCCAGCGGCAAGGACCCCTGCGAGAAGGCTCACCACGAACCGAGGGAGACCGTCGATACCGGCATCCGTCAGCGCGTTCGCCGTGAGCGCGTAGCCATAACCGCCGGTCGCCATGAGCGCGGCGTGCCCGAGGGACAGCTGCCCGGTCAGCCCGATGAGCAGGGTGAGTCCGCCCGCGGCGCACAGGTACGCGGCCACGAGCGCGAGTTGGTAATTGCGGTACGGGTCGAGGAGGAAGGTACAGCCGAGAGCGACCACGGTGAGGACGAGGGCGCCGACCAGAAGGCGCGGCCTGCCGGGGAGAGAAGGAAGGAAGCGCTTCATGCGACCCTCACCGTGCCCGCCGAGAAGACGCCGTTCGGTCGAACGAGGAGGACGCCGACCAGAAGGACAAGCACAGCGATCGGCGCGACCGTCGAACCGAGATACCCGGTGACGAGGGTGATGAGGATGCCGACGGCGAGACCACCGAGAAGCGCGCCCACCGGTGAATCCAGGCCACCGACCACCGCGACGGTGAACGCGTAGACAAACAGCATGTCTGTGGAGTGCGGGTTGAGTCCCAGTTCTGTCGGCACGAGCAGCAAGGCAGCGAGCGCCCCGACGGCTGACGAGAGCATCCAACCGAGGGTGAGCATGCGCGAGACCCGAACGCCGAGCAGCCGCGACACCTCCGGTGCGAATGCCGACGCCCGCAACTGGAGACCAAGCGACGTGCGTGTGAACAACAGGGCGAGCAGTGACATCACCACGATCGCGATGATCAGCACAAACAGGTCATACGGTGAGAGCACCGGTATGCCGCCGACCACGATCGGGCTTTGGTCGAACGGTGCCTCCATCGGCCGGTATTGCTGGCCGAACAGGATGCCGAGAGCCGACTGCAGAACCATGACGAGGCCGATGGCGATGATGACCCCGGCGAGTGGTTGTCCGGATGGGGCGAAGCGCATCACCCCGCGTTC
>JAZQRG010000602.1:0-5372 GCA_045629445.1 Mycetocola sp.
CTGCGCCATGGGGTGGCCGGGCAGGAACGGCGCGAGGTGCGCCTTCGCCGCGACCGGACCGACACCGGGGCCGCCACCGCCGTGCGGGATGCAGAACGTCTTGTGCAGGTTGAGGTGCGAGACGTCTCCACCGAAGTCGCCAAACCGGGCATACCCGAGCAGCGCGTTGAGGTTGGCCCCGTCGACGTAGACCTGCCCGCCAGCGTCGTGAACGGCCTGCGTGATGGCGGTGATCTCATGCTCGTAGACGCCGTGCGTCGACGGGTACGTGATCATGAGCGCGGCGAGGTTCTCTGCGTGCTGCTCGATCTTGGCCCGAAGGTCGTCGAGGTCGACATTGCCTCTGTCGTCACAGGCAATGACGACAACCTTCATTCCGGCCAGAACAGCGGATGCCGCGTTGGTGCCGTGTGCGCTGGACGGAATCAGGCAGGTGGTGCGGTTCAGGTCACCGTTCGCCCGGTGGTAGCCGCGAATGGCGAGGAGCCCGGCAAGTTCGCCCTGACTGCCCGCGTTCGGCTGCAGCGACACGGAGTCGTAGCCGGTGACCTCGGCGAGCCAGCTCTCGAGCTGTTCGATGAGACCGAGGTACCCGAGCACGTCCGCCTCGGGGGCAAACGGGTGCAGACCGGCGAATTCGGGCCAGGTGATGGACTCCATCTCGGTCGCAGCGTTGAGCTTCATCGTGCACGAGCCGAGCGGGATCATGCCCCGGTCGAGCGCGTAGTCACGGTCGGCCAGCTGCTTGAGATAGCGCATCATCGCGGTCTCGGAGTGGTGCGTGTTGAACACCGGGTGGGTGAGGTACTCACTCGACCGCTGCAGGTCCTCGGGCAGGCGACCCAGCCCGCCATCGCCGATCTCCTCGTCGCGGGAGAACCCGAACGCCACGACAACGGCGCGAAGCTCGGCCGCCGTCGTGGTCTCATCAACCGAGATGCCGACCGTCGCGTCGTCGACGAGGTGCAGGTTGATTCCGAGCTCGCGAGCGCGTTCGATGATGGTCGATGCCTCGCCGGGAATATGCACGCGCAGAGTGTCGAAGAACGACTCACTGACGAGGGTCAGCCCATAGCTCGTGAGCACGGATGCCAGCGCGTCGGCGCGTCGAGCGGTCTCCTCGGCAATCCGGCGGATGCCGGCCGGTCCGTGGTACACCGCGTACATCGACGCCATCACGGCGAGAAGAACCTGCGCCGTGCAGATGTTGGACGTCGCCTTCTCGCGACGGATGTGCTGCTCACGCGTCTGCAGGGTG
Source organism: Mycetocola sp. (assembly GCA_045629445.1). Taxonomy (GTDB): domain Bacteria; phylum Actinomycetota; class Actinomycetes; order Actinomycetales; family Microbacteriaceae; genus Mycetocola_A. The sequence goes on from JAZQRG010000602.1 coordinate 1,259, forward strand.
AGCCGGTATGCCGGGTGACCCGCGGCATCCTGGCTGACACCGACGAGGCGGCCAGGCAGCTGTCGTTCGAGTCCCTTGCGCACCGCCATGTAACCGGCGTGCGGTCCGCCGAAGCCCATCGGAACGCCGAAACGCTGTGTGGTTCCGACCGCGATGTCCGCGCCGAGTTCACCCGGTGAGGTGAGCAGGGCGAGCGCGAGCAGGTCGGCGGCAACGACCGCGAGGCCGCCCTGAGCCTTGATCGAGGCGAAAACGGATGCCGGATTCCAGACATTCCCCGACGCACCCGGGTACTGCACGAAGACACCGAATGCGGCATCGGGCAGCGTTGCACCCGCAGCGAGATCGAGTTCGACGAGCTCGATCCCGACCGCCTCGGCACGGCTGGCGAGCAGCGCCTTCGTCTGCGGGAAAGCATCAGCATCGACGACGAACACGTTCGTTGTGAGCTTCGAGGCGCGCCGCGCGAGCAGCATGCCCTCGACGACGGCAGTTCCCTCGTCGAGCATCGAGGCATTGGCGGTGTCGAGCCCGGTGAGGTCGGTGACCATGGTCTGGAAGTTGATGAGCGCCTCAAGGCGACCCTGCGAGATCTCGGGCTGGTACGGCGTGTACGCGGTGTACCAGGACGGGTTCTCGAGCACGTTCCGCTTGATCACGGCCGGCGTGATCGTGCCGTAGTAGCCGAGCCCGATCATCGAGGTCCGCACGGTGTTCAGATCGGCCAGCTCACGCAATTCGGCGTGGGCTTCACGCTCGGTCGCCGGTGCCGGGATGGAGGAGTTGGCGAGGTCGGCGACGTGGATCGATTCGGGCAGAGCGGCCTCAACCAGAGCGTCGACGCTGTCGTAACCGACGGATGCCAGCATGCTCGCTTGCGCAGCGGCATCCGTTCCGATGTGGCGCTCGGAGAACAGCTCTGGCATTACTCGCCTACCAGCGTTGAGTACTCGTCCCAGCTGAGCAGGTTGGCTGGAAGTGCGTCGAACCGCACCTTGATCAGCCAGCCGGCACCGAACGGGTCGCTGTTGACGAGGCTCGGGTCGTCGACGACGTCGGTGTTCTGCGCGGTGACAGTGCCGTCGACGGGTGCGAACAGTTCGCCGACGGATTTCGTCGACTCGATCTCGCCGACGACGGTGCCGGAGGCGAGGGTGCCGCCGACATCGGGAAGTTCGACGAAGACAACGTCGCCGAGCTTGCCGGCGGCATAGTCGGTGATGCCGACCGTCGCGACATCGCCGTCGATCTCAAGCCATTCGTGTTCCGGGGTGTACTTCAGGGTGGTCTTGTCCGACATGGCTTACTTCTCTCTTCGGTAGAACGGCAGGGTGGTGACTGTTGCGGGAATGGTCGTGCCACGCACGTCGACACCGAGTTCGGTGCCTGGTTCTGAGACGGTCGGCTCGACGTACGCCATCATGATCGGATGCCCGAGGGTCGGCGACAGCGCACCGCTCGTGACGGTTCCGACTTCGGTGCCGTCGGAGACGACGGCATAACCGGCACGGCCCGCGCGCTTGCCCTCCGTTGTCAGCCCCACGAGCACGCGGGCGTTGTCGCCTGGCCCTGCTTCGACCGCGGCTCGGCCTGTGAAGTCGCCCTCCTTGGAGAGGGCGCCAACCCGACCGAGTCCGGCTTGCACCGGGAAGGTGTCGATGCCGAGCTCGTGGCCGTAGAGCGGCATCCCTGCTTCGAGGCGGAGGGTGTCACGGCTCGCGAGCCCGGCGGGAACCAGACCGTGGCCTTCTCCCGCTTCCTCGAGGGCGCGCCAGAGCGGCACAGCGGCGTCGGCCCGGAGGTAGAGCTCGAATCCGTCTTCACCGGTGTATCCGGTGCGGGCGATCAGCAGTGGCACGCCGTTGAAAAAAGCGTTCGTTGCCCGGTAGTACTTCAGCTCGTCGAGCGGCGTGCTGAGCTCACTGATGCCCGCGGTCTGTTCGAGAATCGCGCGGGAGTTCGGCCCCTGCACGGCGATGAGCGCGTAGTCGTCGCTCTGGTCGTCGACCGTAACCTCGAACCCGTCGGCGCGCTCACTCAGCGCCGCGAACGCCGCGTCGCGGTTGCCCGCGTTCGCGACGACGAGGAACGTCGTGTCTCCGAGTCGATAGACGACAACATCGTCGAGGATGCCACCGGTCTCGGTGAGCAGGAGGCTGTACTTCGCCTGCATCACCTCGATCGCGGAGAGCCGTCCGGCGAGCGCCGCGCCGAGGAGGCGCCCCGCTTCGGCGCCGTAGACGAGAATCTCGGCCATGTGCGACAGGTCGAAGATGCCGGCGGCCGTGCGGACGGCGGCGTGTTCGAGAAGATCACTCGAGTAGCGCACCGGCATCTGCCAGCCAGCGAAATCGGTGAAGCTCGCTCCGAGCTGGGAATGGACCGCTTCGAGCGGGCTGGTGCGTTCTGGTACGGGATCTGACACGAGTTCTCCAGGTGTCGCACGTCGGCGACGGTCGCAAAAAAGCGGCTGCGGCACACGAGGTGCCTGAGGAACTCCCCCTCTGTCATGGGCCTGAGAGTTTCGCGTGCCTCACCTGATCGGCGAGGCGGCTTTCACCGTCGGCGGAACGCGAAGCGTTCACTTTCCAGAGTGGCCAGTTCGATGCGGTACAGAGACCTGAGAGATTGGCAGGGAGGCTTGCTCCTTCGGTGCCGGGCGAACCCGGCTCTCCCGCATCGCGTGTGCGGCCCGATATTCAGTTTTGCCCCAGCCTACAGTGAGCCACCCTCAAAACGCAGAAGAAGCGGCCGCTCGTCATTTTTGGCCACACTCTTCCGGTTCAGGTCACTATGACACTAAGATGATCGTGGTTAGAGTCATGGTGACTTTAACACCGCATCCCCCTCGACGTTGACGAGACGGAGAAGTCATGAGCGCTCAGCCAGGCACGGTCCAGGTCGCCGTTTCGACGGTGATCTTTGCGCTCCGCCCCACCGAAAGCGGTCGAATGACGGTCTGGCTTCCGCTGGTCCGTCGCATCCGTGATCCGTTTCACGGGAAGTGGGCACTGCCAGGCGGTCCGCTTGAACCGGATGAGGACCTCGCCGAGTCGGCAGCACGCACTCTCGCGGAAACCACGCTGCTCACGCCGCAGTATCTCGAGCAGCTCTATGCCTTCGGCAACACCGACCGCTCCCCCGGCGAACGCGTCGTGTCGATTGTCTACTGGGCACTGGTCCGGGCCGAAGAGGCCGACGTCGCGGTCGAGACCGAGAACGTGCGCTGGTTCGAGGCCGACCAGGTGCCCGACCTTGCCTTCGACCACAACGCCATCGTCGACTATGCCCTGTGGCGCCTCCGCAACAAGCTCGAGTACAGCCACATCGCGCACGCCTTCCTCGGCGACACCTTCACCCTGTCCGAGCTGCGGGAGGTCCACGAGGCCGTGCTGCAAAAGTCCCTCGACCCGGCCAACTTCCGCCGTCAGATCGAGGGCTCAGGGCAGGTCGTTCCCACCGAAGACCTCAGGACGGGCGGCCGGCACCGACCTGCTCGTCTGTACCGCTTCAATCGCGCCGCGACCGTCGAGAGCAACGGGCCCCTCGGCACGCGCTCGACTCCGGCCCGCTCCCGCACCGATCGCTCACAAGGACTCTCATGACCCTCACCGCATCCGTCGACACCACCCTGACCGAGATTCTCGCCGGAACCACCCCTGGCGCCGCCTGCAGCCCCGACCTGGTCGAGAAGCCCTGGCTCTTCGACCTTCAGCCGCCGAGCTATGGCCCCGGGTCATCGATGGGCGATGTCATCCCCGTCGGCTCACCACGCCAGGGCGAACTGCCCGCCTTCTATCGCGAGGCATCGAGCCAAGAACTGGACCGTCGCATCCGTTCAGTGAAAGAAACTCTGGGGTCGAAACTCGTCATCCTCGGTCACTTTTACCAGCGCGACGAGGTGGTGGCATACGCCGACTACGTTGGCGATTCGTTCCAGCTTGCGACGGCGGCGAAGGCTCGCACCGACGCAGAGGCGATCGTGTTCTGCGGCGTGCACTTCATGGCCGAGACCGCCGACCTGCTGTCGACACCACACCAGTCCGTGATCCTGCCGAACCTCGCCGCCGGGTGCTCGATGGCCGACATGGCGAACATCGACCAGGTCGAAGAG
>JAZQRG010000603.1:0-2855 GCA_045629445.1 Mycetocola sp.
GGATCTGCCTACTTCTGGTGGAATTCGGTGTCGATGACGAGCGAGGCCGCAATTGCGAGCGAACGGAGGGACCCGATCGATGGGTCCAAGAACTGCAGCACGTAGTTGTCGCCCTTGGTGAAGATCTCCTTGGCCAAGCCAGCGCGGGTCTTGGTGATGCGAGCAACCACGTTTCCGGACCGGTCCTGCACGTTGAACTCCTGGTTCCGCCGGCTGAAATCCCGACGACGACCGTCTTCCACGTAGACCTCGCCGATGAGCTCGTTGCCGGGCCCTTCGAGCTTGAACGCGCGATCAACCTTGTTGATGTTCTTGGACGGCACTATGCGCCCGATCTTGGCGCCGCTTTCACCTGTGACGACGACCTTCGAACTGACGAGCGACGCCTCGCGCCAGAGTTCGAGCAATGCGCGACCGTTCATGTCGACGACCTCCATACGTCTGGACAGTCGCCTGCCACGCACGGAAGCGAGTTGAAGCCCGTTCTGGTCGAAGATCGCGTACTCGGCGCGCAACTCAACGAGCTTCCCTCGTTGGTTGATCACCAAGACGGGCTGATCGAGGACCCCCGGGTCCGCCGTTCCGCTCAAGTCGGCCAAGCCGACCTTCTCTATCTGCTTCTGGATCTTCTTGGAAGACCGCATGTCGGCAGATAGCGGCAGGTTCGCCGCGGGCAACGGGTGCACGGCGGCCGGATCTGACGCCGCGTCGACTGGCATCGATCGTTCCACGGTCTGCGACACAGGGGCGGCCAGCGGATCAATCCCCTGGTGACCGTTCGTCGCCACATGCTCGCTCCACCGTGCCCCGTCCCAGTATCGGAGCTGGAATCGCCCCGAGGGGTCAGGGTGCCAACTGGCTGGCGTCTGTTGAGACATGGGCGTGCCTTCCCGGTAAGGACGCGGGGTGCGAATGTGCTGAGGAGCGTCACCGAGCCTAAACGAACAATCCGACCCTCCGCTCAGGTTCTGCAGGGCGACAAGCTCATCCTGCGCAGGTCGCGCCCCACCCGCTTCAGCCGAATTCGGATCCTTGTCCGACCTTTCGACTAGCGTGGGCGATCGATAGGGAGGCGGCCCTAGACGACCAGGAAAGCGACGATGGACGACGAGATCGAACTGATCAGTGACGGCGACGGGCTCGCGATCATCGGCGAGGAATCCGCCGTCGAGCGCTTCCTCATCGCGGAAGGGCTGACGACGACTCGGGAACTCAACCTTCCGCGGCTCAGCACCTCGCTCCAGACGGGCTCGGCCGTCGTCCAAGCCGGATCGGAAGCTGCTGCGAACTCCGGCCGCTGGATGAAGCTGACGGAGGAGTCGGCCACGGTCGCCAAAAAATACCCCCTCGTCAAGAACAAGAAGACTGGGAATTTGCACGCCACGGCCAGGGCCAAGAACGGCCGGTTCGCTGGAGGCCTGCAGTTCGAGCCCGGACTCGGGAAGCTCGCAACCAACCCAGCGCTCCTCGCCGGTGCCGCCGGCCTCATGGCGCAACTCGCGATGCAGCAGACCATGGACGAGATCACCGACTATCTCGCTGTCATCGATCAAAAAGTCGATGACGTCCTGCGGGCGCAGAAGGACGCCGTTCTCGCGGACATGATCGGCGTGGAACTCGTCATCGACGAAGCAATGACCATCCGCAAGGAAGTGGGCCGGGTCTCCGAAGTCACGTGGTCGAAGATCCAGTCGACCTCGGCAACGGTGGCGTCAACACAGGCCTACGCGTTGCGGCGACTCGACGCGCTCGCTGAGAAGCTCGAAGGACAATCAGATTTCGGAGATCTCGCCAAGGCGGCGAAGGCGGCCGAGGACAGCGCCCAGGAATGGCTCGCCGTGCTTGCGCGCTGCTTCCAGTTGCAGGAAGCCACGGCGATTCTTGAACTCGATCGGGTCTTCGATGCCGCGCCTGACGAATTGGAACGTCACCGCATCGGCTTGAGGACCGCTCGGACCAATCGGATCGAACTCATCGCCCGGAGCACCGAGCGGCTGCTCACGAGGATTCAGCAGGCCGCCGGAACAGCAAACATGAAGGTCCTGGTGCACCCCGCCAAGGCACCAGCCATCGTCCGGTCCAGCAACTACGTCTCGTCATCGGTCATCGACTTTCGACAGAGCCTCGGAATCGAGAGCGCAGCACATGCTTCCGAGGCGAGGCGGTGGCGCGATGCCGCTGCCGCCACGAGAGACAAAGCCTTGGTCGCGAGCGCGACTGGCGTTGATGCCGCCAAACGTTTCGGTGGTGAGTCCGTCGGACGGGTGAAAGCGGTCAAGGGAAGGCTCAGCGACGCGAGATCTGTCCGGGCACAGCGACGCGAGCAGCAGGCCTCGGACGAGTTGGAGGGCTGAGCGAGCTCACAGCTTGGCTCGAATCGGCCCGGGGGCCGGAAGGCCTACCGAATTGACCTCGCGCCCTGAGATCCTTGAGTCGCAGGATCGAAACGCCACAAATGTCTGCCCCGACAGGTACGGTGCACGATGGCGCAGAAGCCACCGCCCGGTGCCCTGCGGACCACCCGGCCGCAATTGCTCACGAACGGTAGGCACGACAGACCCATGACACGACGAATTGCTGGTACAACGCGACGATTCCTCAGCTTGGTCCTGGCGCTCCTCCTGGCTTTTGGGCTCTTCGCGGTCGCCAAGAACCAGGGGTGGCTTTCCGTCTTGGGGATCGAATCCGAGACGCACGACTCACAGGTGATTCAAGCGATCGAGCGTACGCAGGAAATTTCGCTGCTCAGCCTGGGAATTCAGGGGAGCAAGCAGGAGAAGAAGTGTGCAACCGTCTCCGGCGCGTGCGTTCCAGGCTCCGGCGACAAGGTGTACCTGCAGTACAAGTTCACCGCG
>JAZQRG010000604.1:0-3465 GCA_045629445.1 Mycetocola sp.
ACGCGCCGAGATCGACATGCCGAGGTTCCTGTCGAACACGACCGGCATGTCCGGCCCGATCCGATAGCTGAGATCCAGGTCGTCGTGGACGTAATTCCGGCCGAGGTGAACGCCGTCTCGCATTCGCTGCCACGCCTCAGACCGAAGAGCGAAATTCGACCCGAAGAGTGGTGCGTGGCCAAGCAGGAACGCGACGATCGTGAAGTACGCGCCGAGATAGCAGTACCGTCCGAACCACCGTGAGAACGCGGTGCCGCCATAGAAGGAGGCCCATCCGGTGACGGCGGATGCCTCCGGTTGAAGTTCGAAGTCCCGCTCGATGTCCTCCAGCCAGGTTGCCGACGGGACGGAGTCGGCGTCGAGGCGGGCGAAGATGTCTCCCGTCGCCGCGTTGAAACCAGCGCTGGTCGCGAAGAGAATTCCTCGCCGCGATTCATAGACGACGCGGGCGCCCGCCTCTCTTGCCACGTCGGCAGAGGCATCCGTCGACGCATTATCGACAACGATCACCTCGTCGGCCTTGCGCGACTGCGCGGCGATGGCGGCGAGGCATGACCGGAGCAGATCGGCGTCGTTGTAGACCGGGATGATGACGGAGATGGTGAGCACCCTCCAAGACTAGGGAGCCGAACGGTTGTGCGTTGGGGGTTGCGTTGCGGTTCCCCATTGTTTCTGGGTCCGCAAGCCCTACCTCGGAATCACGGTGTGCCGATATCGTGAGGGAATGGTTGACCAAAATGATGTGCGGATGACGCTGCCGACCGACCGCAGGGATCGCGGGCCCGAAATGGGTGAGCAGGTGCAGATTTTGAACCTCGAAGAGATCCGTGAGGATCTGGCGTCGACGATTTCGGCGATTCGCGACAAGGTGTCGACGGGAATGCTGATTGCGGTCGCTGTGACGCTCGCGGGCATCGTCGTTGCCGCAACGATCGCCATTGTGAGAGGCGACCATGGCGACTCGGTCTGACGACGAGCGCCCGGCGGCCGCTCGGGAGGACGACGACACAGCCCTCGGTTCGGCGCCATCGGATGAAGAACTCGCCGACGATGCCGGTGCCCTGCGGGATGCGCCCCGCCGGGCGAAACTGACGCCCAAGGGCCTGCTTGCCGTCTACCAGAGGGCCTTCCGCGAGTTCGGGAAAGACCAGGTCACCGACATCGCTGCCGGCCTCACCTACTTCGCGGTGCTGGCGCTGTTCCCTGCCATCCTCGCGATCGTCTCGCTGCTGTCTCTGATCAACCAGAGCGCGAACGTGACCGAGGGGCTGCTCGCCATTTTCTCGTCCCTTGCGCCGAAAGACACTGTTGAGACGCTGGAAGGGCCGATCGAAGCCCTGACCGCGACGCCGGCGGCCGGTGTCGGATTCGTGGTTGGCCTCGTCGGTGCGATCTGGTCCGCATCCGGTTACGTCGGTGCGTTCTCGCGCGGCATGAACCGCATCTACGGTGTGCAGGAGGGGCGGCCGTACCTCAAATTCCAGCCGGTTATCCTGCTGATCACGATCATCTCCCTGATCACGCTCGCGTCGATGGCGCTCATGATCGTTGTGAGCGGAGACATTGCCGAGGCGATCGGTGATGTGATCGGTCTTGGCGATACAGCACTTGTGGTCTGGAACATCGCCAAGTGGCCGGTGGTCGCCTTCCTCGCGGTTCTCCTTCTCGCGCTGCTCTATTACGCGACGCCGAACGTGAAGCAGCACCGCTTCCGCTGGCTCACCGTTGGCGCGATAACCGCACTTGTGGTGTGGGCGCTCGCCACCTTCGGGTTCTTCTTCTACGTGTCGAACTTCGGCAACTACGACAGGACGTACGGGACTCTCGGTGGCATCATCGTGTTCCTGCTCTGGCTGTACCTCAGCAACATGGCGCTCATGTTCGGCGCGGAGGTCGACTCCGAGGTCGAGCGCGTGCGCGAGCTGCAGGCCGGGATCAAGGCCGAGTACGCCATCCAGCTTCCGTTGCGCGGAACCGCTCGAATCGATGCCGCTATCGAGGCCGAGGCGAAGGCGGTGCTCGCGTCGAAGAAGCTGCGGCAGGACTGGCACGGGCCCGACGCGGAGTAGCCACCCCGCGCGCCGAGGTCGCCGAGCGCATCACTTCCGGTCGAGAGCATCAGTTTCGCGGGCTGTTTTCGACCGAAACTGATGCTTTCGCGGTTTCGTGCGCGCCCGCCTTCGCCGAGATCACCCGCTGCGGTCGAGTTCACCCGCCATGACGAGTGAATTCGTCCGGGGCGAGTGATCTCGCGGCGACCGGTGCGCCCGAGCCGCGTCACACGAGCGCGAGTCGCGCCTCGCGGCTGAGCAGTGACCGCTTCACCTCGACGCCCCACGCGAACCCACCCATCTTGCCGTCGGTGCGCAACACACGGTGACACGGCACGAACAGCGCCGGCGCGTTGGTCGCACAGACACTCGCGGCGGCCCGCACGGCGGTCGGGTTTCCGATCGCGGCGGCGAGCTGGCTGTAGGTGAACGGATGCCCCGGTGCGATTTTCCGGAGCGCGTTCCAGCCTCGAAGCCGGAAGTCTCCACCGTTCTGCGCGACGGCGACGTTCTCGATGGCGGCGAGGTCGCCGTCGTAGTAGGCGGTGACGGCATCCGTTGCTGAAATTGTGCCTGTCATCACGGAGCTGGGGCGGAGCGCTGCGCCGATGCGGGCGGTGAGGGCGTCGGCATCGGCGGTCCAGCCGGAGGCGAGGACGGTGCCGTCCTCGCGGGCGATGAGGGTGAACGGGCCGTCGGGTGTTGCCATCGTCTGGCTGAGCGCTGTTGTTGTTGTCGCGGCCGGGGCCGCGAGGCGTGCCTGGCGCAGGGGCGTGCTGGTCATGCGATCTCCTCGAGAGTCGGGGTGAGGCGTGGGTCGGCGGGAGCTGCCTGGGGCGCTCGCCGAAGCGGCGGGGCGGAGGCCGCGTTTCGCCAGAGGTGCATGCAGAGATATGAGCGCCAGGGTGCGAATCGTTCGGTGTCACTGGTAAGTGCGCGCGGCTCAGCGGGCAGGCCGAGCGCGCGGGCACCGGCGCGCACGGCGACGTCGCCGGGCAGGAAGGCATCGGGATTGCCGAGCACCCGCATGCTGAGGTAGCCGGCCGCCCAGTCGCCGATGCCGCGGAACGCCGTGAGCGCCCGGTGTTGTTCGACGGCGTCATCACCAAACCCGATTGCGAAATCGCCGGTCGCAAGTGCCTCGGCGACCGTCAGCAGGGTCTCGATCTTCGCGCGTGGGCCGACCATGGCCTCTCGGCCGTGCTCGACGATCTGCGCCGCTGTCGGGAACAGATGGGTGAGGCCATCGGTGCCGTCGACGGGTGTGCCGGCGGCAACGGTAAGCCGGTTGAGCTGGGTCCGCGCGGCGGCGACGGAGATCTGCTGGCCGATGATCGCGCGAAACAGCATCTCCTCCGGGTCGATGGCGCCGGGAAGACGGATGCCCGGGGTCGCGCGAACGCTCGCGGCAAGG
>JAZQRG010000605.1:0-2682 GCA_045629445.1 Mycetocola sp.
CGGTCCTCCAACGGGCACAGTCGGGTGAGCCCGGCTAGAAGTGCCGGCCTTGAGTTGTGAGGATTCACTGAGATTGGCAAGTGACCGTAGGACCCGGACGGTCGTGTGCACGTTCACCGGGCGACCCGCGATCAGCTTCGCCGACGAGACGGGTCAAAGGCTGAGGCGTTCGGCGAGATACGGCGCCGTGCGGCTCGCGGGGTCTTTCGCCACGGCATCCGGTGTTCCCGTCGCGACGATGCGTCCGCCGGCATCCCCACCCGACGGGCCGAGGGCGATGATCCAGTCCGCGGCGGCGACGACATCCATCTCGTGCTCGACGACCACGACCGTGTCTCCCGAGTCGACCAGCGCGTGCAGCTGCGCGAGCAGCCGCCGCACATCGGCGGGATGCAGACCCGTCGTCGGCTCGTCGAGCAGGTAGAGGGTGTGGCCTCGGCGCACACGCTGCAACTCGGTCGCCAGCTTGATGCGTTGTGCCTCGCCGCCCGACAGCTCGGTCGCGGGCTGCCCGAGTCGCAGATAGCCGAGTCCGACGTCGAGGAGGGCCTGCAGGCTGCGGGCAGCCGCGGGCACCGGCGCGAGGAAGTCGGATGCCTGCTCGACCGTCAGCGCGAGCACATCGGCGATCGTCTTGCCGTTGTGGGCGACCTCGAGAGTCTCTGCATTGTACCGGGCGCCGTGACAGGTCGGGCAGCGACCATAGCTGCCGGGCAGGAAGAGGAGCTCCACCGACACGAACCCCTCGCCGAGGCAGGTCTCGCAGCGTCCACCGGCGACGTTGAACGAGAAGCGTCCGGCGGTATACCCTCGCTCCCGAGCGAGGTCGGTCTTCGCGAAGGTCGTCCGGACCGCGTCGAACAGGCCCGTGTATGTCGCCAGGTTCGATCGAGGGGTGCGTCCGATCGGCTTCTGATCCACGCGCACGAGGCGGTCGATGTGCTCGAGCCCCGTGGCACGGCGCACCGTCAGCGTGTCGGCGTGCGCACCCGGGAGCGTCGCCTCGGTGAGACCTGCGTCATCGCCTGCGGGGTCGGTGGTCGTGGCGTCGTCGTCCGGATCATCGATGCCGTCGTCGCGGCCGGAGCGCAGATGCTCGCGCACGACATCACGCAGCACGCGGCTCACGAGCGTCGACTTGCCCGACCCTGAGACACCGGTGACCGCGACGAAGGTGCCGAGCGGGATGGCCGCATCGACGTCGGCGAGGTTGTGCAGCGTGATGCCCTCGACGGTGAGCCAGTTCGCGGGCTCGCGCACGTCGCGGCGGTCTGCCGCCGCGGTGCCCCGATCAGGGAAGAGGAACGGCCGGGTGACGGATGCTTCGACCGCGGCGAGTCCGTCGACCGCTCCGCTGTAGAGCACGTCACCACCGCCCTCGCCCGCTCCGGGGCCGACGTCGACGATCCAGTCGGCGTGGCGGACGACATCCATGTTGTGCTCGACCACGAAAACCGAGTTGCCCGAGCGTTTGGGCTGCTCCAAGACATCGAGCAACGGCCCCGCACCGGCGGGGTGCAGGCCGGCCCACGGCTCGTCGAGCACGTAGATGACACCGAAGAGCCCTGACCGCAGCTGGGTGGCGAGCCGCAGCCGCTGCATCTCGCCGGGGGAGAGCGTGGTCGTCACCCGGCCGAGCCCGAGGTACCCGAGGCCGAGGTCGGTGAGCACGGTGATGCGCGCCAGTAGATCGGTGGTGAGAGCGACGGCAACATCGGTGCGCTCGCCGGAGAGCGTGGTCGGCAGCGCGTGAGCCGCATCCGTGAGCTGCGTGGTCGGGCGCAGCACCTCGGCGAGTTCGGCCATCGGGAGGGCGTTGAGCTCGGCGATCGTGCGCCCCGCGAACGTGACGGCCAGTGCCTCGCGGCGAAGACCTGTGCCGTGGCAGAGCGGGCACGGGCCCGACCGCACGAACTGCAACACCTTCGAGCGCATCATCTGGCTCTTCGAGTCGGCCAGCGTGTGGAAGACGTACTTCTTCGCACTCCAGAACATGCCGTTGTAGGGCTTCGCCACGCGGTCGCGCTGAGGGGTGATCTGCACGACCGGCTGTTCGTCGGTGAAGAGGATCCAGTCGCGGTCGGCCTGATCGAGGTCGTGCCACGGGCGCTCGACGTCGTACCCGAGCGCAATGGTGATGTCTCGCAGGTTCTTCGCCTGCCACGCACCCGGCCAGGCGGCGATGGCGCCATCGCGGATGCTCAGCGAGGGATCGGGTACCAGCGAGTCCTCGGTGACGGTGTGCGAGACGCCGATGCCATGGCACTCGGGGCAGGCGCCGGCTGCGGTGTTCGGCGAGAACGCGTCGGAGTCGAGGCGCGTCGTGAACCCTTCGGGGAAGGTGCCGGCGCGGGAGAACAGCATCCGGAGCGAGTTCGACAGTGTGGTGACGGTACCGACGCTCGATCGCGAGCTGGGGGCGCCGCGGCGCTGCTGCAGTGCGACGGCTGGGGGTAGGCCCGAGATCGACTCGACGTGCGGATCATGACCCTGCTGGATGAGGCGCCGTGCATAGGGGGCGACGGATTCGAGGTAGCGGCGCTGGGCCTCGGTGAAGATGGTGCCGAATGCCAGCGATGACTTGCCCGATCCGGAGACGCCAGTGAACGCGACGATCCTGTCGCGCGGCACATCGACGTCGACGTTCCTGAGGTTGTTCTCGTTGGCGCCGCGAACGCGGAC
>JAZQRG010000606.1:0-5036 GCA_045629445.1 Mycetocola sp.
TCGACGTCGCCTCAGGTCCCTTCTACGGGTTCAACCGGCCGGGCGCAAAGGCCTCGGAGGGAGTCGTCTGGAACTGGTGGCGGCAGGGCATGGCCGGCGGCGCGAAGGCGCACTACGACGGCGTGAAGGCCTTCTCCGAGACCGATTTCACCGAGGACCTGCGTGCCATCGACGTGCCGACGCTGCTCATGCACGGTGACGACGACCAGGTCGTGCCGATCGGCGCCTCGGCGGAGCTGGCGATCAAGCTCCTGCCGAACGGGACGCTCACGGTCTACCCCGGCTTCCCCCATGGCATGGCCACCGTACACGCCGACGTCATCAACGCCGACCTCCTCGCCTTCATCCAGACCTGACCCACCGGCGGACCGTCCGCCACCACCGAAAGGAACCCATCATGGCAACCAGCCAACCGACGCTCGTCCTCGTCCACGGCGCCTTCGCCGACTCCTCCAGCTGGAACGAGGTGATCGCGACCCTGCGCGGCGACGGCTACCCCGTGATCGCCGCGGCGAACCCACTCCGCACCCTGCACGGCGACGCCTCGTACCTGCGCACCGTCCTCGACAGCATCGAGGGACCGATCGTCATCGCCGGCCACTCCTACGGTGGCAGCGTGATGAGCCAGGCGATCAACGGCCATCCCGGCGTGAAGGCACTGGTCTACGTGGCCAGCTTCATCCTCGAGGAGGGCGAGAGCACCGGCGAGCTCTCGGCCAAGTTCCCCGGCGCAGAGCTGGGGTCGGCGCTGCACCCCGTGCCGGTCGCGACGCCGGACAACGCGGAGGCCGTCGACCTCTACATCGAGCAGGACAAGTTCCATGCGGTCTTCGCCGCCGATGTCCCCGAGGAGGACGCGGCGCTGATGGCCGTCACCCAGCGGCCGATCATCGGCGACGCCCTCGAGGAGAAGGCCACGAAGGCGGGCTGGAAGAACGTCCCGACCTGGAACATCGTCACCCTCCAGGACCTCGCCGTCCCGGCCGAGTCGCAGCGGTTCATGGGCGACCGCGCCGGCTCGAAGAACATCGAGGTCGACGCCTCACACGCCGTCACGGTCTCGCGCCCCGGGACCGCCGCGCTCGTCATCGACGAGGCTGCCAAGGCCATCGCCGGCTGAGGGTGGTTAGCGCGAGTGGCCGGTCCTCCATGCGTGCACCGGCATGGAGGACCGGTCGCTCGTCGTGGGAAGAGCTGTCCCCCATGGTTGAGATGAAGCAATTCGCCATCCCGTCAGTGCGGCGGCCGGGGACCTGCTGCCGCGGCTTGGGGCTGCGCCCTTCCGCCCAGAATGACTGACCGGTGAGAGACCGCCGCTAAGGATAAGAATGCGCAGCAGAGGCCACCGGATCCTCTGCGCAACCGCTACACCTACGGTCGCACCCCCATGCGACCAGCGCCGACATCTTTCCGGCTCTTAACCGGGCCCACGACAACTGCGCTTGCTGCACATCATTGGGGGAGAAAATCGTCAGCCATCTTCGTGGCAGCGTCGATGACCTCAGCGAGCTCTTTCGGCGTCAATGTTCTGACGGAGAACTCCGTCGCTTTCGCCCTCACTTCCTTGTCCTCTGTGACGATCACCCATGTGTCGGAGAAAAGGTCCTCGCCGCTGAGCACGATGGCCATCGCAACGAGGATCGGATCGGCGGCGCCCTTGTAGCTGTAGAGATTGACCAAACCCGTGTGCGCCACTGGAACTGTCTTCATAACGTTGGTCAACTGGACAAGCACCGCAGGGGTCATTTCGATGGTGACTGGCTCGAGAAGCGTCGCGTGTCTTGCCCTCCGGGACTCGTAGGCGACCTCGGCGGGAACACGACAGTGCTCCTTAAAGAATGCGGAGCTTTTCCTGTTCCCAATGGGGCCGAGCGCGTTGTTGTCGATCAGGTACTTGGTCACGGCTATCACAGAGCCGCTCTGTAGTCGCCGATCGCGCGGTCATTGCGGTAGGCGTTCGAGAACATCACTCGGCAGAAGTCGCTCGTCGTGATAGTCCCTGCGTCGTATAGAGCGAGCATGCGTCGCGAGCACTCGTGTCCGTTGTACTTCCTGAGAGCGTTCATCGGGAGCATCCTGTTGCGGCGCGTCTTCTCAATCTTGTCGAAGGCTTCTTTGAGGTCGTCAAGGTGGGCCTCCGCTTCGTCGCGGGTCAGGATCTTCAGGCGCTGGGCGCGCATAACCACTGCGCTCGGCGTCACCTTGAAGACGTCCGACGCTACTCGGATGGCATCCAGATCGCTCAAGTCAGCGCGGCGGAAGTCGGCTTCAGGCATCAGGATCTCTGCCGTCAACCAGTACTCGCGGGTGGATTTCTCCTCGGTGGTGTGCCCGTTGTAGGTGACGGTGGCGAACCGTCCTCGCGCAACGAGCACCGCCATTAGCGTCAGTGTGAAGATCCGTCGCCCGGTTGGCTCGAACGCCTCACCCTCGTCACCACTGGCGATGAAGATGAAGGGCAGCTTCGAATCCTTCACCGTCATGCCGCTGAAGATCTTGCCCTCGGGCAGCCTCTGCGGCATCAGGTCCTGGACGCTCTGTGCAACAAGGATGTTCTTGGCTTCCAACTTCTCGACCAGAAGCTTGAGGGCATCGCCCTTCTTCTTGGTTCTTCTGATTTCCACGGGGTCGAGCTCGATCGCTCTCATCAGCCTTGCGGCGTCCGCAGCGACAGGCGCCTTGGACCTCTTGAGCATCCCGACGATTGGGTTTCGGTCGAGGGTCTTGTTCTTCTTCATCCAGTCCTGCTTGAACTGGAGATTCTTGACGATGAGCTCCACCTGCGCCAGATCCACCTGATGCCGGGAGTTCATCGAGAACTCGCGCTTGGCGCTAAAGCCCTGGAGCAGCCGCTCACGCTTGATGCGTAGCTGCTCCTCCACCACGTCGCGGGGAGCGAAGAACAGCGGGTACGGGATCTCAGCCTTCCGGGCGTGGTCGACCAGGTCATTGAAGGAGATAGAGCCCGTCTCTAGCGCCTTCGTCACCTTGGCGTAGCTGCGGACAACCGACTGCTCAAAGAGTGCCGCAAAGACCTCACGGTCGATCGGCGTGGCGACGCGATCCAGGGTGACGTTCATGGGCATGCCGTCCCCGGGATCGGCGGGGTTCGTCGCTACAGGCACGACAGAATTGTGTCTCGTCAAGTCGCCTCCAGTCCGGGAGTTTGAGTAACCCGCCTCTCCGGAGTACTCACCCGTGCCGACAACAGCCAGAAAATTGCATCATGCCGTCGTTTTCGGGCGCACTACCCACACCGCTGCGAGTACTCGTTGCCTAAGCGTGGCTCGCCGCCACGTACGCGCGGATCCGGGTGTGGGAACCGCTGCGTGTCGGAGCAGCTGGTGATGGCTAGAGTTTCGCCCGTGGCTGACCCTGTGACGTGGAGAGATGTGATCTTGTCCCTGTCTGGCGCGCCCGTGGGCGCGGCGATAGCCGTCCTCGGTGTGCATCTCACGAATCGTCACAACGACGATTCGCAACGGGCGTTGATCGACGCTCAGGCAGCGCAACACCGAGCTCAACTCGAAGCCGACCTACGATCCACCCTCCAGAAGCAGACGTTGAGCACCCGTAGCGAGTTGTACGAAGCACTTCTCGCCGAATGTGAGCGCGCTTTGAACGTGGCGTCGTGGGCTACTGATGAGGGCATAATCGCCGCGCGAGGTGCAGTGGATAACGAGGACATAATTCCCCTGTGGACGGGCGTGCGGGAGTATCGATTCCGGGCGCTTGTACATTGCTCAGCGCCCGTGCGAGATCAGGTTGAGAAATTCGCCGATGCCGTCGGCGCAGCCGACGAAACGTCGCCAACTGAGACGTGGGACGCCCTCGTTGTCGAATCTAAGGCGCTGCAACAGGCCATCATTGAGGCTGCTGTCGCTGACCGCTCCGGCGGCGTGGCCGAGGACGGTCTCGGAGGCATGTAGGCGACACCTCGCTTCACGAAGTGCACCCCGAGAAGGTGCGTCTATCCACCGCGATTGAGGTCCGAGGCGTCTTCGGCGGTGAGCACTTCTGCGCGCTCACTGGTGGTGTCTTTGATGGGGGCATGCCACGCCGGCACCACGTTTCCCGGATCTGCCGATGAAAGTGCTAAGAGTCTCGTTCGACTGACCACCAAGCAAGCACCCGCGCAGCGAACATCTCCGGATGCGAGTAGTTCGGGTTGAGGCCGAAGTGGTCGCTGAGTTCCGTTCGCAGAAACAGTCCGATCTCCCGTTCGCTGGAGCCCCCTGAGAGCATCGTCAGCAGCGGTCCGAGCATGCAGTCATATTCGTCTCCCGGCCCTCCGAGTTCGGGCACGACGCCGATCGGGTCCCACTCGTTCAAGAGTCGCTGGAGTCCCCTCCACTCGGGTGCCGCATTCACGTGGGAGCGGATGATTCGCACTGTCCCGCCGTGTACGGGATCATGCTCGGTCAAGTCCATCGTCTTTGCCGCGGCCGCGAGTGCACGCCAGGTCGTAGAAGGCGCCCGCTGTTCTGCGGCGACATCTGCGAGCGCGTCGAGCGCGAGGCCGAGCTCGTTATGCCCGAGGAACTCCTCGAATAGGAACAAGCCATCGTCATCGGGGTTCGTGAGGTGCGCGCGTGCCTCGTCCAGGATCTTGCGAACCTTCAACCACAACTCGTATAGGGACACTGATTCATCATCGTCGAGGGACTCCGTCCACGCTGCCCATTTCTTGCGTGGAGGTTGTCTGTCCGGACACGCCGCGCTGGGAGCAAGGCCGACCATGCCGAGATGGGTGCGTCCTATCGCCGCGAAAGAGCCACACCGGCCGATGTCCGCAAGCAAATACCGACTCCCCCGGCCGGACACGTCAGGCAGACGGCAGAAGTGGTGTCTGACCGGCTGCGCAGCCGGCCACCCAGCGCGCGAACACGAGGCGGCCGTGACTGCAGGATCGCCTTCTCAGGACCCGGGCTGCCGACTGGCCTGTGGACGTTCGTCGACCCCCGGGTAGGCCGGCAGGGGCTGCGGCCCCGCGGTCAGGAGGTGGCCGTGCTGCCAGGCCCAGTACACGAGCTGCC
>JAZQRG010000607.1:0-5754 GCA_045629445.1 Mycetocola sp.
CCATACTGTCGAATCCCACCCGATGCCAAGAGAACTCTTCCCGCCGGGAGTAAATGGTTTCACGTGAAACGGCCGACAGTCGGCGGGATCACGTCGAGCTCGGGTTTCACGTGAAACATACGCAGCAAGGACCGCGCTTGCCGGGTGGCCAAGACGTGGTTCGTGGAATCAGCGTGAACCGATCACCCACACAGAGACCACACCCAACGCCGATCCCGATGCGGCCGCTTCATGGCCGACACCCTTCCCGTGAGGAGCAGACATCACCGATCACGTCCTCACACACCGGGGGAGCGGAATGTAACCCCAGATCGTATCCGCCTGGCGAGTCGGGACCCTGAAGTTGGCTCGTTTCCCCTCACCGTCGACCAGCGACACCGCGAACTAAACGACACCACGCAGAGAAAACCGTTCGGAGCAAGGACGCCCGAGAAGCTGGGTCGCTGTTCGTGGACGGATGAAGCCGACGACGCTGTGGCCCCATCATTCGACGGTGCAAGGCTTTCCGCGACCGATGACGCGTTGCAGTAGGAAGACGCATCGGCATCCGCCGCGTCGTTGAATCAAACGCAGTTGATTCACTTGTTTCACGTGAAACGTCCGGTTCCGAGCACGATCAGGATCGGTCGATCGCACACCCATCGCAGATCGCGCGCGGCATTCCAACCAGTACCGCCCAGGCGATGCACAACCCCGCGGGACGAGCCCTCTGCGGGCTTAGACACCCCCAGGAGCGCTCAAATCCGGGTCGAAATCGAGCGTCAGAAATCTGGGAAGCGCGCTTAGGATGGCTCTCACAGGGCTGAAACGACCAATTTCAGCGTTCGAATTCGCGCTGAGAGTCAACCGACGGCCGATCGATGAGCGGATTCGACTAGCCGCGTACCGTTCCAAGAATGACGCGCGTCACATCATCCGTAATTCCCTCGCCAAGAATCTCGACGCGCGCATCGGTCACTTTGTATTTGCGCATCTCTTTCGCCGCCGCCGCAATCTCGGCTTCGGCATTCGCGCCCTTCATCAGAACGAGCTCGCCGCCATCGCGCAGCAGGGGAGCGGTGAGGGGGAGAAGCTTCCGAAAGGCACTGACCGCGCGCGCAGTGACCTGGTCGAGCGGGACCTCAAGCTTCACGTCTTCGGCCCGAGCGCGAACAACCGACACATTGTTCAACTCGAGACGGTCGACCTGATCATTAAGCCAAGCGACACGGCGTTCCATCGGCTCAATCAATACAAACTGCACGTCAGGGCGGGCGATGCCGAGCACAATTCCCGGGAGCCCGGCCCCGGAGCCGACATCGCCGACAAGCCCGGGACGCAGCAATGGGGCAACCAGAGCGCTGTTGAGTACGTGGCGCGTCCACAACCGGGGTAACTCGAGCGGGCCGATGAGGCCAAGCTCTTCGCCATACTGCGCGAGGTTTGCCGTGAACTGGCGTGCCACCTCGAGGCGGTCGCCCAGCACCAGGCTTGCTGCTTCGGGTTCCTGCTCGAGCTGCGCATCAGTCATGAGGTGTTCCAGTTCGCTTTCTCGAGTGAAGGTTGTCAGGGTCTGCCGGCTATCATCGCCTCGGGATTTCAGAGCCCTCGGTCACCGCACCCACACAGCGAAGAGCCTCAGATTCGACCGATCGATTCGAACGCGCAGGGCCGGGCAGTCCCCATCTGACTAGCCGCGGGTGATGACCGTGTGACGATCGCGACCCTCGCCGTGGGAGTTCGACGTGAAGCCACGCTCGGAAACCACGTCGTGCACGAGCTTCCGTTCATAACTCGACATCGGAGGCAGAGCGGCGGATGTCGCGCCCGCCTCGATCTGAGCGATTGCGCTATCGACAAGGACAGTGAGTTCGGCCTGCCGGGCATCGCGCGACCCGCCGATGTCCAGAATCAACCGCGAGAACTGTCCCGTCTTGCTCTGCACGGCGAGACGGGTCAGCTCCTGAAGGGCACTGACAACATCCGGCTTCGACAGAACGCGGATGTTGCTGCCTTCGCTCGCAGTAACCGCAACATAGGCGCGACCGTTGCGAACGTCGATGTCAATATCGCCGTCGAGGTCAGCAATGTCGAGAAATTCCTCGATGTAATCGGCAGCGACGTCGCCTTCTTCTTCAAGCTGGCTTGCCGTGGGGGAGTCGTTCCGGACGACGTCGACGTCGCTCGGGTCCTGAATCACGTCACTCATGGCGCTACTTTCCGTTGTTCTTGGGGGAGGTCTTGCCGGTTTGGGGGTCTGTCGATGCCTTCGGAGTCGACGGCGTCGGCTGAGCTTTCGGTGCCTGGGCCTTCGGGTTCGCCGCGGCTGCCTTCGCCGGGTTGCCTGACTTTGCAGGATTGGCGGGCTTGACGGCGGCAGTCGCTGGCTTGGACGCGACCTTCTTTGCACGGTTCTTGCCCATGGGCTGCTGGCGCTGGGCCGGCCGCTTTTCTTCGATCACGAGGGTGTCGCCCTCGCCGGACTCAGCTGGCTTCAGCTTGCCCTTGCGCGCCAGGCGCTCTTCGCGCTCCTTGGCGGCCTCGGTACCGGGCATCGGCATGTTCCGGATGATGATGAACTGCTGAACCATGGTCCAGATATTGGAGACGAGCCAGTAGAACATGACGCCGAGCGGGAAGGCGAAGCCGGAGAACAGGAAGACGAACGGGAGCAGGTACAGCAGGATGCGCTGCTGCTTGAACATCGGGCTGGCCTTGGTCTCGTCCGAGATGTTCTTCGACACGATCTGCAGCTGAGTAATGAACTGGGATGCCGTCATCAGCACAACCATGATTGCCGCGACGATCATCACGCCGACTTCGGGGCCGCCGGGAGCGTTCATCGCCGACGAGAAGCTCATGTGGAGCGGGGCGAAATCGAACAGTGAGGAGGAGCCGAATTCTTCCGACAGGGCCTCGTTGAGCGGGCCAACACCCGATTTGCCGTTCTGAGAGTCGTTCAGAACAGAGAACAGAGCGAAGAAGATCGGCATCTGAACGAGAAGCGGAAGGCACGAGCCGAGCGGATTCGTCCCGGTCTTCTTGTACAGCTCCATCGTCTCGCGGCTCATGGCCTCGCGACTGAACTGATCCTTCTTGCCCTTGTACTTGTCTTGGATCTTCTTCAGCCGCGGAGCAACCTCCATCATCCGTCGCTGGTTCTTGATCTGCTTGACGAACAGCGGGATGAGCGCCGCCCTGACTACCAGAACGAGACCAACAATGGAAAGAACCCAGGTGAGACCGTCCTCAGGGGCCATCCCGAGGAAGGCGAACAGCGAGTGCCAGCCGACGAGGATGAGCTCCACGACCCACTTGAGTGGCCAGAGGATGATCGACAGGAGATCCATGCGGGTTTAGCCCTTTCGGTGGCGTGCTGTTACAACGAACCCGCGTGGGGTAACGGAGTATCGGAAGTTCTTTTTCAGTGGTGCATCATCGACGCCACCGGCGGCCCAGGGATGGCACCGGGCAATACGCTTCGCAGCGAGCCCGGATCCGATCGTCACACCATGCTGCTGAATCGCGTGCATCGCGTACGCCGAACAAGAGGGATAGTACCTGCAGACTTCCCCATAAAGCGGTGAAATCACTGTGCGATACGCGATCAGTGCAGCGACTGCAGCGTTTCGGGGAAGCAGAAGGATATTTCGGGCCAGGTCAGACCCGGTCGTATCGCCCATGACGGCCCCACTCATGTACGCGACACCAGTTTCGCCGTACTGAGTGCAATCTCGCTTTTCAGATCAGAAAACCTGGCAACCGCCGCTGGCGGTAGCGCCCGAAAAACGAACTCAGCACCGGTGGGCAGTTCTGGAGCGAGTTCGTGCGCGATCGCCTTAAGACGGCGTCGGACGCGATTTCGTACCACGGCATTTCCCACTGTTTTTGCAACAATGAACCCGAACCGCGGAGTACCGCCGTTCGGGTTCATCAAAAAATAGCTCACGCAGTTTGCGCTCACCGAGCGTCGACCCCTACGGACCACCCGCTTATAGTCATCGGCACTCGTAATGCGTTGCACTTGAGCGAGCACGATGACCGTCAGCGATGGATAAGGGTTTTAGGCGGAGAGTTCGGTGCGGCCCTTGCGACGGCGTGCACCGAGAATGGCGCGGCCTGCACGGGTGCGCATGCGCAGACGGAAACCGTGCACCTTGGCGCGACGACGGTTGTTCGGCTGGAAAGTTCTCTTGCTCATAATTTCTTACTCCACGTTTGGAATTTCCACTGCAGCTGGTCGCACGCAGGGAGAAATGGGTGCCCGAGGGCAGAAGTCAACTGATTAAACCTACGTCCTGCGACCTCTGGGGTCAAACTGGCACCGCGCAAAAGAACAATTATCCACAGATTCCACAGGCAGGCTTCTCTGACACGCGGGCCGTTTTGTGCTGTAAATTTGGGCCTTTCACGGTGATTCGTTACCGTGAGGGAATAGTTATCCCCAGCCCAAGCCCTGTGGTTACCCACAGATCCGCGCATTTCGGCACTTCCGGTGGATAACTCTGTGAATAACTTCGTAAGGGAATCATGTCAAACGAGCAAGAGTCAATCACGCAAACGTGGCAGACCGTGCTCGATGTACTCGCAACAGACGAGCGCATCACGCCACCGCTTCATGGCTTCCTCAACCTGGTCGTGCCTAAAGGAATCATGGCGGGAACCTTCTATCTGGAGGTCCCGAACGAGTTCACCGCCGGCCAGTTGAACATGAGGATGCGAGCTCCTCTTCTCAACGCCATCGGAACTCTTCAGGAGACTCACGGCGCATCCACATTTGCCGTCGTGGTGAACCCCGAGATCATCGACGAGGAGTTCGAACCTCTTCCCCAGGCGCCGGTACAGCAACAGCAGCCCAACTATCTGCCGAGCGCGACCCCGGCACCGGTTCTTGACACCGCGCTTCCTGCACGTCAGAACGACACTCGCCTCAACTCGAAATACTCGTTCGACAACTTCGTCATCGGGCAATCGAACCGGTTCTCCCATGCAGCTGCTGTTGCGGTGGCGGAGGCTCCGGCCAAGGCATACAACCCACTCTTCATTTATGGAGACTCAGGGCTCGGAAAGACGCACCTTCTTCACGCCATCGGCCACTACGCGATGAGTCTTTACCCGGGCATCCGGGTTCGCTATGTCTCGAGCGAAGAGTTCACGAACGACTTCATCAACTCCATCGCCAACAACCGAGGCGCCGTTTTCCAGTCTCGCTACCGAGACATCGACATTCTTCTGATTGACGACATCCAGTTCCTGCAGGGCAAGGCAGAAACGCAGGAAGCGTTCTTCCACACCTTCAACACCCTGCATGACCACAACAAGCAGGTCGCCATCACAAGTGACCTTCCACCAAAGGCGCTTACCGGTTTTGAAGACCGTATGCGCTCCCGCTTCGAGTGGGGCCTGATCACCGATGTCCAGGTTCCCGACCTCGAGACGCGGATCGCCATCCTTCGCAAGAAGGCTCAGAGCGAGAAATTGCAGATCCCGGACGAGGTACTGGAATTCATCGCCTCGAAGGTGTCCTCCAACATCCGTGAACTCGAGGGAACCCTCATTCGGGTGACGGCATTCGCAAGCCTCAACCGAACACCCGTTGACATGAACCTGGTCCAGACCGTGCTCAAGGACCTGATCACCCTCGATGACGACAACGTGATCTCACCGGTGGACATCATCAACATCGTCGCGGCGTACTTCAAGCTCAGCGTCGACGACCTCTACGGATCGAGCCGGTCGCAGGCCATCGCCACATCGCGGCAGATTGCGATGTAC
>JAZQRG010000608.1:0-2235 GCA_045629445.1 Mycetocola sp.
CTCGCAGCTCCTGCCCCCGGGCGCCAGCCGACAACTACGACCTCCTGCGTCTTTTCGTGTTTGACCTTGATCCAGGAACGCGAGCGCTTGCCGGGAAGGTAGGGACTGTCGCGCTCCTTTGCGACCACCCCCTCGAGGCCGAGTTCCTGACTTGAGGCGACGGCGGCTTCGAAGTCACCGTCGAACTCAGGGGGAACCCGAACTGGCCCGGTTGGCGTCACAATTTTGTTAAGTGCAGCCCTGCGCACGTCGTACTCTTCGGCGGTGATGTCGTGGCCGTCAAGTTCGAGCAGGTCAAAGAGCATGATCTCGATGCTCGCCGACCGGGCGGCCGCCTCGTCGTCACTGAGGCCAGAACGGGACTGGAGCAGGTGGGAGCTCGGCCTGCCGTGCTTGTCTAGCGCGACGACTTCGCCATCGAGAACAGCGGATGCCGCTCCAACCGCGTCGAGGAGTGGCCCGGTCAGTTCGGGGAAGATTGGCGTCAGTTCGTTGCCGTTGCGGCTGAAGAGTCGAACCGACCCGTTGTCGATGTATACAACAGCCCGGTAGCCGTCCCATTTCATCTCGAACGCCCAGTCGTGTTCATCGTCGATGTCGCGTTCGCTGCCGTTCGCAGCGAGCATCGGCTCAACGGTCGGCCGATCAAGCGGGGTCGTCGGTGCGGTGATCGACGAGTTGCGGCTGACAGCAGGAGGATCGGCCGGGCGTTCCTCCGTCCCGGCAACCCGCGAGGCGTACCGTGGGTGGTTCTTCTTCGCGGTTCCATCCATGAGGTGAATGAGCCAGTTGTTCTCGGCACCTGGACGTCGGGTGTGGATGAGGGCGTACTTGCGCGGCACGCCCCCGAGCCCGCCGTCGGGCTGGCCCGTGAGTGTCACGATCACTTCTTTGTCTTCGCGCCACTTCTCCAGCTCAAAAGACCCGGAATCCCAGATACTGACCTCGCCTGCGCCGTACTCGCCCTTCGGGATCCGGCCCTCGAAGGTGCCGTACTCGAGCGGGTGATCCTCGGTCTGCACGGCGAGGTGATTCTCGGTGCCGCTCAGCGGTGGCCCTTTCGGAACCGCCCATGACACAAGCACGCCGTCGTGTTCAAGCCGGAAGTCGTAGTGCAGCCGCCGCGCGTGGTGCTCCTGAATCACGAACGAGTTGCCCGACGTCAGGGCGGCAACCTCATCAGGCACCGGTTCAGGAGTCTTCGATCCATCGCGCATGCTGCGGTACGTTGCCAGTCGGTCGGTCGCCTCAGGAGTGCTCTCAAACCTCTGCATGTGCTCGGGTGTCGGCTCGAGCCCCGCTGTGCGCGCGGGAAGGAGTGGTGCGAGGAGATCGCCGTCTGTGGCTACGCGTTCGAGGACCTCTTCGAAGTCGAGTTGGGCCAGGTCCGGCGATTCGAGTTCCTCCCATGAGCGGGGCGCTGCCACTGTCGGGGTGAATCGGCCGCGAAGAGAGTATGGCGCAATCGTGGTCTTCGCCCGGTTGTTCTGGCTCCAGTCGATGAGTACCTTCCCGGTGCGCAGCGTCTTCTTCATATCGCTCACGATGAGGTCGGGGTGATCTGCTTCGAGTGCCCGCGCCAGTTCGTGGGCCACGCTCGAGACCTGGTCGCTCGAGAGCGTGCGGTCGAGGGCTGCGTAGAGATGAATTCCCTTGCTTCCACTCGTCACAGGCAAAGGAGCAAGGCCCATACCGCTGAGGATGTCGCGAGCGAGGAAAGCGACCTCCGCGCAGTCGGCCAGGGTGAGGCCTTCACCCGGGTCGAGGTCAAGCACGAGGCGGTCGGGGTTTCGTGCCCCGCCGGTCCGTTCGAACTGCCACTGCGGCACGTGGATCTCCAGGGCAGCGATCTGGGCCAGCCACGTCAGGGTCGCCCTGTCGTTGACCAACGGGTAGTCGTTGTTTCGGCTGCTGTGCTCGATCGATCGTCGAGCGACCCACTCCGGTGTCGACGACGGGTCGAGGTTCTTCTGATAAAACACCTCGCCGGGCTGCTCAGGCGTTCCAACGCCGTGTACCCACCGTTTGCGAGTGGCCGGCCTGTCGGCCGTATACGGAATCATGACGTCCGCGATCTCGGCGTAGTAGCGGAGTACGTCGGCCTTGGTTGTGCCGGTCTCTGGGTAGAGCACCTTGTCGAGGTTCGTCAGCGTGACCCGTCGGCCGTCAACGTTCACAACCTGCCGTGATCCGGGGGGAGCAGCCATCACTCGGTGTCCTCCGGCGGGTAGGTGA
>JAZQRG010000609.1:0-7256 GCA_045629445.1 Mycetocola sp.
CTCTGCGCCGCCTCCCCACCGTTGCGTCTGTCCGTGACAAGGGCATCCTCATCGGCCGCACACTTCTGGAGTATGACCTCCACACTCGCTTCTTCCGCACGCGTCCGGGCTCGCCGCCCCGCCCGGGCTCACCTGCCCCGCCAGCAGGGCCGCACGCCCCGCATCCTCGTGCTGGTGCTCGCTGTCGTTGCCGCCGTACTGTCTCCCCTCGTCGCCGCTGCGCCTTCAGCCTCAGCCGTTCCGGTCACCGGTCGCGGGTTCGGTTTCTACTCACCTGAGGGCGGCGGATTCTGGCTGGGATCGTGGCGCCTCGCCGACGGAACCCTCGCCTTCTGCGTGAACACCGACCGCGGCACACCGAACGGCGGCGAGTTCTCTTACGCTGACGGAATCGCCCTCGGCTGGTACAGCGCGGACGACGCTGCACGACTCGCGTACATCTCTCGGAACTGGGCGGGGAGCACCGATCCGATTGCCGCGGCAGCGGGGCAGATCGCCACCTGGACGATCACCGGACTCGGCCGCCACACGCACGAGGAGCTTGCGGCGAAGGCGGGCTCGAATGGTGAAGCGGTTCTCAACCTGGCGAGGCAGATGCTCGACGAGACGGAGCGAGCGGCCTCACGTTCGGTGCACGCGACGCTCGACGTTCGGCAGGACGGCGACGAGGTACACCTCACCCCGGTACTCACCGTCGATACCGTCGCGTCGGGTGAGGTGGCGCCCCCGGCGGGAGCGCACGAGGGCGCGCTGACCCTGACGGGCGCGACCTTCGACGATGGGTCGACGACGGCATTGGTGCGCAATGGGGAGCCGGTTCGGGTGCGGGTGGCATCTGCGACCGCGATAGCGGATGTGTCAGCGTCCGCCCGGTTCGATGGTCTCGGTTATGGCAACGCGCTCACGATCGCCGTGTCTGCAGGAGACACACAGAACCTGCTCGCGGCCGGATCCGCTTCGGCGAGCGCGACCGCGACGGTCACAACCACCCTCGCGTCAGTGCATGCGTTCCAACCGGTGGTTTCGACGAGAACGAGCGCTACTGTCGCTGACGAGGGCGCGGCCATTTCCGACACCGTGGTCGTCGGCGTTGAACCGACCGAAACGACGCTCGCTGAGTGGCCGGTATTCGGGCCCCCGGGAGGGCCATTCAGCCCGGTTCCCGTGACCGTTCGAAGCCGTCTGCTTGGTCCATTCGCCGAGCCAATCGTGCCAGCCGAGCATCCGCCCGCCGACGCCCCGGTCGTCTGCGAGGTCAGTCTGGTCATTTCGACCGGGCCGGGCGAGTACGTCACCCCGGAGTGCACGCTCGCAGGTCCGGGCACCTATGTCTGGGTCGAGACGATCTCCCCTGCTGACACGTCTGCGACCGAAGGCGGGGCGCGGATCCTGCCGTGGACGTCTGCGTTCGGCGTTGCGACGGAAATCACAACGGTGAATGCGCCCGTTCCCCCTGTCGCGGTCGAGCAGCGCGATGTCGCGCAGCCCGATGTCGCTCCCCCGGCGCCGACGCTGCCCGAGACCGGCAACGGCGCGGCTTCCGGGTTGCACGCCGTGGTTCTCGCCCTCGCGCTCCTGGCGACCGGCATCGCATGTCTGCGAGCGCCTCACTCGCAGCCTCAGGCCCGCCACCTCGCGGTCGGGCATCACCGCTGACGCCCATCGTCGACGCTCATGTGTCACAGAACGCGTTTACCCGCGTCACAATGCGAATCTGTGACATACGAACGACCGACTTCCGCGCAACGACGACGGGTCACCGCGTGGGAGGCTTCGCGAGGCGCGGAGCTCAGCGGAGCAGAGTTGCGGCACTCAACGGAGCAGAGCTGCGGCGACGGAGCAGAGCTGCGGCGCTCAGCGGAGCAGAACTGTGGAATTCAGCGGAGCAGAGTTGCGGAGCTCAGCGGAGCAGTGCGTGCGGCGGTGTCTCGACGTCGCCGACGATCGCCTCTGCCGGGTCGCTCCCGAGAGCGACGATGCGGTTCTCGGAATCGACGTGCACGACGCTCGGCACGAACTGCCGCGCTTCTTCGGTCGTCATCTGCCCGTAGGCGATGAGGATGACGGTGTCTCCGGGGAAGACCAGTCGTGCGGCAGCACCGTTGATGCCGATGACACCGCTCCCCCGCTCGCCGGCGATGGTGTACGTCTCGAGGCGGGCCCCGTTGGTGACGTCGACAATCGAAACGAGCTCGCCGGGCAGGATGTCGGCTGCGTCAAGCAGGTCGAGGTCGACGGTCACCGAGCCGACGTAGTGCAGATCGGCCTGGGTCACTGTCGCGCGGTGGATCTTCGCGGTGAACATGGTGCGGAGCATGGGTATTACAACTTCTCAATCGGTGCGATTTTGATCAGGAGCTTCTTGAAGCCCGCTGATTCGAACTGAACGTGTGCGATGCGCTTGGCACCGTCGCCTGTGACCGTCTGAACCCGACCATCACCGAAGTCGCTGTGACGGATGCGGTCACCCGCTGCGAGTTCGAGCGAGCCGTTGTCACGAACCTGGTTCGTGATGCGGTTGGGCCAGTCGCGCTTCTCGGTGAGTGGCTTGGTCGCGAGGTCGGTGCCATTCCATTTGGTTCGGTTGGCGTTGAGCGCACGCGGCTGGGTGCCACCGCGCGAATTGGCCATCCCGGGAGACTGGCGCCATTCGATGAGTTCGGCCGGGATCTCCTGCAGGTACCGGCTCGGCATCGCAACGGCCGTTTCACCGTACTGCGCACGGGTCATGGCGAGCGAAAGGAACAACCGTTTCTTCGCACGGGTGATGCCGACGTAGAACAGGCGTCGCTCTTCAGCAGGTCCGCCTGGCTCTGACGCGCTCATCCGGTGCGGGAGCAGGTCTTCCTCGATGCCGGTGAGGAACACGGCGTCGTACTCAAGGCCCTTCGCCGTGTGCAGCGTCATGAGCGACACGGTTCCGCTCGAGTCGTCGAGGTCGTCCGCTGCGGCGACGAGCGAGACCTCGGTGAGGAAGTCGACGAGTTCACCGTCGGGATTGTTGCGCTCAAACTCCTTCGCGACCGCGATGAGCTCCTCGATGTTCTCAGCGCGCGCTTCGTCTTGCGGGTCGTGGCTTCGGCGCAGCGACTCGATCAGCCCGCTCTTCGTCACGAGGGTCGAGAGCACATCAGCGACCTTGCCCTCGGCAACCAGTGCCGCACCTTCGTCGAGCAGCGCTGACAGCGACAGGATCGCGTTCGTCACCTTGGGACCGAGGCCGAGAGCGGCAGCCTCCCGCATCGCCTCGCGGAAGGTCAGGTTGTTGTCTTCGGCGAACCGGAACAGCTGGGTCTCTGTCGCCGGGCCGATGCCGCGCTTGGGCGTATTGAGGATGCGACGAAGCGCGAGGGTGTCTTGCGGGTTCGCGACGGAAACGAGGTAGCCCATGGCATCCTTGATTTCCGCTCGCTCGTAAAACTTGGTGCCGCCCATGATGCGGTACGGGAGGGCCGACCGGATGAAGATCTCTTCAAGCGCTCGGGTCTGCGCGTTGGTGCGGTAGAACACGGCGATTGAGCTGTATGGCATGCCCTCGCGGTGCAGCTTCTCAATCTCGTCGGCGACGAACTGCGCCTCGTCATGCCCCGAGTACCCGGTATAACCGACGATCTTCTCGCCGTCACCGACAGCGGTCCACAGCTTCTTGTCTTTGCGGTCGAAGTTGTTTGCAATGACCGAGTTCGCCGCGGTGAGGATGTTCTGCGTCGACCGGTAGTTCTGCTCGAGCAGGATGACCTTCGCGCCAGGGAAGTCGCGCTCGAATTCAACGATGTTCCGGATGTCTGCACCGCGGAACGCATAAATCGACTGGTCAGAGTCACCGACGACGGTCAGCGACGCGCCCGGCGATGTCGTGATCAGCGCGTTGTCGTCGAGAGCAGGCGGGCGGGTCAGCTCGCGGATGAGCGAATACTGCGCGTGGTTGGTGTCCTGGTACTCGTCAACAAGGACGTGCTTGAACCGGTTCTGGTAGGTCGCTGCCACGTGCGGGAAGGCCCGGAAGAGGTACACCGTCTGGCCAATGAGGTCGTCGAAGTCGCACGCGTTGCCCGCGGTGAGCGCACGGGTATATGCGCGGAAGATCTGCACGAACGCGGCCTCGTTGGGGTCGTCCATGTTCGCGTTGCGCGCGTAGCTGTCGACGTCGGCGAGTTCGTTCTTGAGCTTCGAGATCTTGGCGGAGACGTTCGCCGGGGTGAATCCGAGCGTGTCGGCACCCTGCTCCTTGATGATGCGCTTGATCAGTACGCGGGAGTCGGACGAGTCGTAGATCGTGAAGTTCTTGGTGAATCCGAAGTTCTCGGCCTCGCGGCGCAGGATGCGCACGCACGCCGAGTGGAAGGTCGAGATCCACATGCCCTCGGCGACCTGCCCGACCAGCGCACCGACGCGCTCACGCATTTCAGCGGCAGCCTTGTTCGTGAATGTGATCGCGAGGATCTGGCTCGGCCACGCCTCACGGTTCTCGAGCAGGCTCGCGATGCGCCGCGTGAGCACGCTCGTCTTTCCTGAGCCGGCACCAGCGACGATGAGCAACGCCTGCCCACGGTAGAGCACGGCCTCGCGTTGCTGCGGGTTAAGGCCCGCGAGGAGTCGACTCTCACCGCTCTGCGCGCTCGGATCGCTCGACGGGATGCTGGCGGTGTGCCAGCCCTCGACGATCACGGGGGTCGCAGACTGCGGGTTCGGTTCTAGGGTGCTCGCCATATCACTCTCAAGCTTAGGCCGGGCATCTGACAGTGGGCTCCAGTTCCCCTCAGGTGGCGACCTGCGATCGCCGATAGGCGTCGCGGGCGGCAACCCCGAGGTCCGGATGGTCGCAGAACACCCCGTCGACTCCCGTGGCGAGAATCGCCTCGAACTCCCCCTCCCAATTTCCGAACGCCGAGGGCTCCGCCGCGGTGCGGAATGCCTTTGAGAGGAATTTGTTCTCCGGTCTGAGCGTCCAGGTGAAGACATCAAGTTCCCGCTGGTGTGCGCGCGCGACGAGGTCGTTGGTGTGCCCGGCCGGAGCCCCGGCAAAGAGCATCGCCTTGTCGACGCTGATGCCATCGACTCTGAATCCGCCCGCGCCTGCGGCGAGCGCGTCCAGACCGGCGTCCGTGACGGCATCCGCGAAGGTGGACGCCTTCGCACCGAGCGCTGCCACCTCATCGAACGGGCTGCCGGACTTCTCGATCAGGTAGATGTATCGAGCGGCGAGCCCGCGAGCGTGCAGCCGCGCCAGCACCGACTTCTCAAACGCCTCGACAACGAGTCCGCTGCGGTTCGCCCACCCCGATTCGGCAAGGGCGGATGCCACGAGGTCGTCGAGCGGAAGGCCAACGCTGTCGAAGTAGGTCGCGTGCTTGATCTCGGCCACGAGTCCAAGCTGTCGGCCCTGTGCCTCTGACGCACCGTCGAGGATCTCGAGCAGGTCGACCAACCGGAGGATCCCTGCCGACCCGTCGAAGCTCGCGCTCGACGCACGGAGCTGCGGAATCCGCTCCCTGCTGCGCAGCGTGGCGAGCTCAGGCCAGGTGAAGTCTTCGGTGAACCAGCCGGTCAGTTCGACGCCGTCGATCATCCGGGTGGCGCGACGATCAGCAAATTCGGGCCTAGTTGCGACATCCGTTGTCCCGGAGATCTCGTTTTCGTGCCGCAACACGAGCACTCCGTCTTTCGATGCGACGATGTCGGGCTCGACCGCGTCGGCGCCGAGGGCGATGGCGAGTTCATAGGAGGAACGGGTGTGTTCGGGGCGATAGCCGGGAGCACCACGATGGCCGATGATGAGTGGACCAGCGGGTTCGGACACTGTCATGACTCGAGCCTAGGCGAGCCACACGTATCACAGCGGATGCTCCGGAATACCCCCGGAAACCTCGGTGTTTCACAGCTAGGACCACTAGATTAGACAGACGTTCCGCTTCGCGGGGCGACCACATTCCAGCCGTTTCGACTGAGAAGGAACAACTACAGACATGGCAACGAACAATCCGGCGTTCAAGAACCCGGCATTCACCCAGCCAAACGCAATGGCCGTGCAGACGGCAAGCGCGTCCGAACTCCAGGACATGTACAACCGTCCGACGGCAGGCGCAGCCACCGCTGACCGGATGACCATCGAAGACACGATCGGCAAAAGCGCCATCGCGTTCGGTGTTCTCCTCGTCGGTGCTGTCCTCGGCTGGGCCGCTGGCATGCCTCTCCTCACCATCGGTGCCGCGATCGTCGGGTTCGTCCTCGCCATGGTCAACATCTTCAAAAAGGAGCCCTCCGCTCCGCTGATCCTCGCGTACGCGGGCGTTCAGGGCATCTTCGTCGGTGGCGTCTCCGGCATGTTCGACGCGCGCTGGTCGGGCATCGTCGCCCAGGCCGTCATCGCGACCCTCGTTGTCGTCGGTGTGACCCTCGCGCTGTTTGCGAGCGGAAAGATCCGCGCGTCGAAGCGGGCAACGAAGATCTTCCTGATCGGAATGGTCGCGTACCTCGTCTTCTCGCTCGTCAACGTCGGACTGCAGATGTTCGGTGTCGTCAACAGCCCGTTCGGCCTGTCGACCGGCGTGAGCATCTTCGGACTCCCGCTCGGTGTCATCCTCGGTGTGCTGTGCGTCTTCATGGGCGCGTACTCACTCGTCCTTGACTTCGACTTCATCCAGCGCGGCGTGCAGAACCGCGCTCCGCGCAAGTACGGCTGGTCCGGCGCGTTCGGCATCATGGTCACGGTCATCTGGCTGTACATGGAGATCCTCCGCCTCCTCGCCATCACGCGCGAGTAACTGCATCACGAAAAACCCCTGGGTCGTCGCCGATGGCGAGGCCCGGGGGTTTTCTTCTGCCACCACGCGTTCATCCCTTCTTTCCCCTGCGAGGCAGCCATGGCACGTCGACCAACCACCCATCCCCCGCGCCTCGACACCCTGCGCGTCGTTCAGAGATCGCCAGGCGACGCCGACTCCCTCGACACCGACGACGACCGCGAGCTCGAGGAGTTCAGCGGGGTCGACCTCTCCGATCGCGACCTGTCCGGCACCACCTTCCGTGAGTGCGTGCTTGAGGACGTCACCCTCACCGACACGAACCTGCGCGGGTCGCGGGTAATCGAGACACAGCTCACAGGCATCAATGCCCCGATCCTCCGCTCCAGCCGGTCAACCTGGCGCGACGTCGCGCTCAGCAGGTCACGAATCGGATCGGGCGAACTCTTCGATGCGACCTGGCAATCCGTCCGCATCTCGGGCAGCAAACTCGGCTACGTTAACCTCCGCGGC
>JAZQRG010000610.1:0-6933 GCA_045629445.1 Mycetocola sp.
CACCGAGCGAGGAATGATGCCCGAAGCCCGAACTTCCCGCGCGCCGATGCGCACCGCAGTGCTGTGGGGCGTGCTGCTCCTGGGTCTGATCGCTGTCGGAGCCGCGCTCTGGGTGGGTTTGCGCGGCGTTGCTGCCGCCGACGAGCTTCGCTCGGCACGATCCGTCGCGAGCGTTCTCCAGCAGGACCTCGCGGCTGGAGACCCGGATGCCGCCGGCGCTTCGACGGCTGCGCTCCTGCAGTACACGAACCGGGCGGTCGAACTCACCGGTGACCCGGTCTGGGGTGCCGTCGGGCATATTCCCTTTGCCGGGCCGAACCTTGTTGCCGTGCGAGAGACTGCCGCCGTTGTGGATGCCATGGTCGCCGACGTCGCCCAGCCGCTTGTTCCCGTCGTCGCCGGCATCGAGCTCGCCATGGCCGGGGGCGCGACGGCGATAGACCTCGAGCCCCTCGCTGCCGCGGCTCCCGCCGTTGCGAAAGCACGGGACGCCGTCGGGCCGCTCCGAACTCGGGTGCGGGCGATCGATACCGCCAGCACCCTGCCGTTCATCCGCGACGCCACCGCTGAACTCGCCGGCCTCGTCGAGTCCGCCGCAGACGCCGTTGAGTCATTGGACCGCGCCACGACCCTGCTTCCCGCGATGCTCGGTGGCAGCGAGTCGCGCAACTATCTGATGCTCGTGCAGAACAGCGCCGAAGTGCGTGCCTCTGGTGGTCTTGTCGGTGCGACGGCCGTACTGACGGCATCCGATGGTGTCGTCAGCGTGTCGAATCAGAAGTCGACGAACGACTACCCGGTCCTGGCTGAACCGGTGCTGCCGGTGTCGGCAGCCGAGGCGAATCTCTATGGCGAGGTGCTCGGGCGCTATGTCATGGACGTCAACCTCACCCCCGATTTCGCGCGCACCGCCCAGTTGGCGCTTGCGATGGCCGAGCCCGTCTACGGCATGACTTTCGACGGCGTGGTCGCGATCGACCCGTATGTGCTCGAGCGGGTGCTCGCCGCGACGGGGCCGGTGTCGGTTGGCGACACCCTCGTGCTCAACGAAGCCGACGTGGTTCGGGTGCTGTTGAGCGATGTCTACCGCGACATCGCTGACCCGCGCGCGCAGGACGCGTTCTTCGCGGCGGCGACGGATGCCATCTTTCGCGCTGTGACGTCGGGTTCCGTTGACCCTGTGGCGCTGCTCGCCGCCGTTGCTGAGGGCGCTGCCGACGGGCGCATCCTGCTGTACAGTGCGCACGAGGCCGAGCAGGATGTGCTGGCCGAGACAACGCTCGCCGGATCGCTGCCGGCTCCAGGCGAGAAGTTCGTCGGCGTCTACCTCAACGACGCGACCGGGGCGAAGATGGGCTTCTACCAGGCCGCCGAGGCCCAGGTCACGTGTGCTGGGCCTGGCAGCGGCGCGACGCACCGCGCGACGGTCACCCTCACGAGTTCCGCGCCGGCGGATGCCGCCACGACGTTGTCGGGGTACGTCACCGGAAACGGAATCTTCGGCGTTGCGGCCGGCGACATCCGCACCCAGGTTCTCGTAGTGCTCCCGGTGGGCGCTTCGGTGGAGGCAGCGACCCGCGGCGATGACAAGCTCGCGACCGTCGGGAAGGACGATGGCGGCCGCACGGTCGTCTCGATGTTCGTGCAGATCTCGCCGGGGGAGTCGGTCACAGTGGCCGTCGACTTCATCGCTGAGGGGGTCGAGTCGGTCGGAGGGACCCCCGGTGTGAGTGTGACACGCCCCGAACGGGGTAATGGCCAGTGCGCCGCCATCCAATAAGGTGAGGATCACTCACGTTCGGGTCGGAGTGCGGGAACCGAATCCCGCACCCGCCGAGTGTGGCCTGACGAAGGAGTGTGGGACGTGATCCCTCGAGCAATTGCGGTGACGGTTCTGACCCTGGCTGCGACCCTGTCCCTGCCCGCGACGGCGACAGCGGCTGAGTATCCCCCCGACGACCAGGCGGGTGTCGCGACAACCGCGTGTACCGGCCAGTTCGTCGCTGAGGCGGGGTACTTCGAGCCGGGGGAGACGGTGACGATCACGGTCTCCGGGACGAACGCTAACGCCGTCACCCTCGCGCCCGCTGTGCTGAGGGCGCAGTCACTCCCCACGTTTACCGCCGGTGACGACGGCAGCCTTGTCGTCGACATTATGAACGGCGCCTCAGCCAGGGGCGACTTCGAACTCACGACGACGGGCACCGAGAGCCCTGCCCGCGGCCCGATTCTGTTCAGTCTGACGGCGAGTTGCACCCCGGCGGCCGACGGCGCCCTCCCGTTCGCCGATGGGGATGACGGACTTCCGTCCACGGGGACTGACCTGACACCGGTCTGGATCGGCGGCGGAATGCTCGTGCTCGGTGCACTCGCCCTCGGTGGCGTCTACGTCGTGCGGCGCCGGCGGGCCTGAGCGCCCGGCCCAGGCAGCTCGCTTTTCTGTGACCCGGCCGTTTCGAAACGGTGGATCCGGGCGAACGTGAGGTGCGGCATCCGTTCGCGTCATCGGCACCCTGAATTATCGGCTATCCTTATGAAGGCCCTTGGGCCATCGGGGTGTGGCGCAGCTTGGTAGCGCGCTTCGTTCGGGACGAAGAGGTCGTGGGTTCGAATCCCGCCACCCCGACAGATAAGCCGTTCGGTTCCGCAAGGAGCCGGGCGGCTTTTTTGTTGCCTGCCGTGTGCCTGCGCGCTGGGAGAAGGAAAAAGCGCCGAGTCAAGGATGGCGGTGGCCGGCTGATCCTTATCTCGGCGCTCTTTCCTATTCTGAGCGCAGTCGCGGTCGAGCTACGAGCGCGCGACGAGCGTGAGCAGTGTCGCTTCAGGCTTGCAGGCGAACCGAATCGGTGCGTAGATCGACGTGCCGAGCCCGGCGCTCACGTGCAGGAATGCCGAGCGGAAGGCGTGGCGCCACAGGCTCAGGCCCTTGACCTGCTCGCGCGGGATGTCGCAGTTGGTGACAAGCGCGCCGAATCCGGGGACGCAGACCTGGCCGCCGTGCGTGTGCCCGGCGAGGATGAGGTCGGCGCCGTGGTTCACGAACGAGTTGAGAACGCGCTGGTATGGCGCGTGAGCGACTCCAATGTGCACGACGTTCTTCGGGTCGACCTCGGTCGGTTCGAAGCTCTCATCGTCCTGCTGGGCGTCGAGGAGGCCCGTCAGCAGGTCGAGGCGGTCTGCGCCAATGTGCGGGTCGTCGACACCGAACACGTTGAACGTCGTTCCGTGAAGGGTGACGGTGCCAACCGCATTGTTCAGGTTCTGCCAGCCGAGGGCATCCGTGAAGAAGGATTCGAGCCGCGCGGTGTCGAGGTTCCGCTGCCGTTTCTTCGGCGCCGCACCGTTCGATGAGGGGCCACCGAAGTACCGCAGCCAACTCTTGCGCATCGGTCCGTAGTAGTCGTTGGATCCGTTGACGTAGAGCCCTGGGATGCCGCCGAAGTCGGCGAAGGCGCGCTCGATGCCGGGGATGCCGTCTTCGTGCCCGAGGTTGTCGCCGGTGTCGACGATGAGATCGGGGTTGAGCTTCGCGAGCTCACGAACCCAGGCCTGCTTGTCGTGCTGCCACGGGGCCATGTGCAGGTCCGAGAGGTGAAGGATAGTGACGGATGCTGCGCCCTTCGGCAAGACCGGAACGGTCTCCTCGCGGAGAGTGAACTGCTTCCGTTCGACGAGCGAACCCCACGCAAATGCGGCGGCACCGACCAGGGTCAGGGCGCCAAAGGCTACCCCGACCCTGCCGGGCGCGCGCTGAGCTGAGTCGCTCAATCGCAGTTTTGCTTGTTGACGGTGATGGTCACTGTCTGGCCCGCGGGCAGGACGGTGTCAGCAGCCGGGTTCTGCTTGGAGATCGTTCCCTTGCCTGGGCCGGCCTCCGGATTTGCTTCACACTCTGCCGCGACGGCGTAGCCCAATCCCTCGAGGGTCTTCTTTGCCGCATCGGGATCCGCTCCGACGACGTTGGGCACCGAGATCGGTGCGACGCCGGTGCTCGGGCGCAGGGTGATCGTCGAGCCGGTTGCAACCTGGGCTCCAGCTCCGGGATCCGTCGCCGCGACGAGTCCGGCGCCAACGCTCGAGTCGACCGGTGCGCCGACAGCGACGCCGAAGCCTGACTTCTCGAGGATCGAGGTGGCGGCCTCAACGGACTGGCCAGCAACCTCAGGGACCGCGACCTGCTTCGCCTTGATGAGCGTGTCGCTCGGGTCGGGGAACG
The DNA here is from genome assembly GCA_045629445.1 of Mycetocola sp. GTDB lineage: Bacteria > Actinomycetota > Actinomycetes > Actinomycetales > Microbacteriaceae > Mycetocola_A. Next base: position 4,217 of record JAZQRG010000610.1, read on the forward strand.
CGTCTCCGCCGAACTTGGCGATCGAGGTCTTCAGGATGCCGGAGAACACGCTGAACTTCGCGCTGAAGCCGGTCTGGCCCTTGTTCACGCGCACGTCGTACATGCTCGACTTGCCGGAGACGTTTCCGATCCAGAGCGAGGTGATGGCCTTGCTCGTTCCACCGGTGATCCAGGAGTGGACGGCGTCATCGGCGGTTCCGGTCTTGCCCATGAGCGGTGCACCGGAGACAGCGGCGCGTGATGCGGTGCCGCCAGCCTTGAACACCGTTTCCATCGCGAAGGTCGCAGCGTTCGCGACCTCGGGGGTGACGGCCTGGGTGCACGTCGACTTCGGGGCGGGGATCTCAGCGCCGTCCGGGCCGATGACCTGATCGATGGCGATCGGCGTGCAGGTGAGACCTGACGCTGCGATGCCGGCGATACCGGTTGCGAGGGACAGAGGAGCGACCTCGTTCGCACCCAGGAGGGTCGCCGGGAAGCGCTCGAGAGGCTTGCCGTCAGCGCGGTGCACGCCCATTGCCTCAGCACCCTGGAAGATCGAGCACATGTCGAGCTTCTGCGCCATAGCGACGAAAGCGGTGTTCACCGAACGGCGGGTGGCATCGATCGGGGTAATTGCACCCGGGCTCGTGCCGTCGTAGTTCTTGGGTGTGTATGACTGGGTGTAGTTGCCCGAGCAGCTGTCGGTCCACCGGGTGAATGACCGTTTGGCGCCGTTGACCGACTCGTTGAGCGAGTGGCCTTCCTTGAGCCAGTCGAGCAGGATGAAGGCCTTGAACGTCGATCCCACCTGGAAGCCGGAGGAGCCGCCATAAGCCTTGTCAGTGTTGTAGTTCACCGAGGTGTATGCGTTGCTCGTTGAAGTAAGTGCTGGATCGTTGCTGAACATCTTGTTCTGCGCCATGGCAAGCACTCGGCCGGTTCCGGGCTCAACGGTTGAGGCGGCTGCGCCAATGTTGGTGCGAGCCATTGTCTGGGGGATCGACGCGTCGATCGAGCCCTGAGTCGCGGCCTGGAGGTCGAGGTCGAGCGTCGTGTAGATCTGGAGTCCACCGCGCTTGAGTGCTGCTGCGCGTTCTTCAGGAGTCTCGCCGAATGCGGGGTCCTGCTTGACGATCCAGGTCACGTAGTCGCAGAAGAATGCTGCGTTGCCGGCCGACTGGCATCCGGTGCTTGGCTGGGTGATCGCGGGCGTAATCGGGGCCGCGATAGCCGCTGCGTGCTGCTCGGCGGTGATCTTGCCATGCTCGAGCATGTCGTTCAGGACGTAGTCGCGGCGGATCTTGGTTTTGGCGTAACCATCGGCTGCACCGTTGACTTCGTTTGCCGCCTTGTCGATCCGAAGGTTGTTCGGGTTGTTGACCATAGCGACGAGTGTCGCTGCCTGCTCGACGTTGAGGTCGATGGCGTTGACGCTGAAGTAGTACTTGGATGCTGCCTGGATGCCGTAGGTGCGGGCACCGAAGTTGGCGATGTTCAGGTAGCCGAGGAGGATGTCGTCTTTCGAGTAGTCCTTCTCAACGCCAATCGCGAGGCGCATCTCTTTGAGCTTGCGGGCGGCACCCTCGCCGCCGGTCGCCTTGGTGGCCTCGTCGGCGCAGGCGGTGAGCTCTTCGTTTGTCGTCGATTCCATCTCGCACTGCTGGATCAGTACGTTCTTCACGTACTGCTGCGTGATCGATGACCCACCCTGGATGTCGCCACCCACCACATAGGTCTTGAAGATGGCGCGGGCGGTTCCGATCATGTCGACGCCGCCGTGCTCGAAGAAGCGCGGGTCTTCAGCCGCGACCGCTGCGTCCTTGGCGAACTGCGAGACCTGGTCGCTCGTGACCTCCTCGCGGTTCTGGTCGTAGAACGACGCGAGCAGGGGAGTGCTGCCGTCGGAGGCCTTCGCGTAGATATTGGTCTTTTCCATCGACTGACCCACTTTGAGGTAGTCGGGAAGTTCGTTGAAGACGCCAATCGTGTTGTTGGCGGTCATGCCGGTGACGGCGAGTGCGGGCGTAACGGCAGCGGTCACGAGGATTCCGGCTGCGACACTAAGTCCGATGAACCCGAGGAAGCCCCCGAGCACACCGCTAGCCGTGCGTTTTTGTTCAGGCATAGGATCACTTTAAGCGACAAATCTGTAAAAGCGCCTTAATGGATGCTCCGGTGGGTCAGCTGGTCGCTGACCGCCGCGCTTTCCAGCGCTCTCTTGTTGCCACCGCTACCGACACACAAAGGACGAACATGCCTCGCTGGGAGTACCTCACGACCCCCCTCATGATCCACAACACCGCCGCGATTCTCAACAACTGGGGCTCAGACGGCTGGGAGCTCGTCCAGGTCGTCAACGGACCTGAGGGCGGACTCGTCGCATACCTCAAGCGCCCCATTGCCGAGGCCAGCTAGTGTCCCGGATCGCCGACCGGATCGGTGAACTCGGGCTCGCGCTTCCCGCTGTCGCCGCTCCCGTTGCCTCCTACGTCCCCGCCGTCGTGCAGGGCAACCTCGTCTACACGTCCGGCCAGCTTCCGTTCGTCGATGGCGCCCTGCCCGCGACCGGCAAGGTGGGGGCATCAGTCTCGGCCGAGGACGCCCAGACATACGCAGCCACCTGTGCTCTCAACGCGCTGGCCGCAGCTCAGAGCGTGATCGGCTCGCTCGACCGTGTGACACAGGTCGTGAAGGTGACTGGCTTTGTGGCATCCGACCCCGCATTCACCGGTCAG
>JAZQRG010000611.1:0-2423 GCA_045629445.1 Mycetocola sp.
TCACGCCGGTTCCGTCGAGGTTGAGCGTGAGGTCGATGCTTGACTCGCTCGTTTCACGCTGGATACGGGCGATGCGCTGCGGCTGGCTCATGCGTTCGAGCTTACTGCCGCGAGAGCGTCGAGGAACGCTGTCGTCTCGGCCTCAGTTCCGGCTGAAACCCGCATCTGCTGAGGCAACCCGATATCGCGAATGAGCACGCCACGTTCGAGTAGCGCCTCGAACAACGCGTTCGGGTCGTCGACACCACCGAAGAGCACGAAGTTGCTGTGGCTGCGGTACGGACGGTAGCCCAGCTCGGCGAGTCCGGCGCTGATCCGGTCGCGCTGGTTCTTGATGTCGTCCACCATGGCGAGCATCTCACCGCTGTGGGCGAGAGCTGCTGTTGCCGCCGCCTGGGTGAGGGCGGACAGGTGGTACGGCAGACGCACCAGTCGGAGGGCGTCGGTGACGACCGGGGCAGCAGCCAGGTAGCCCAGCCGAACACCGGCGAAGGCGAAGGCCTTGCTCATGGTTCGCGAGACCAGCAACCGGTCTCGTCCGTCGAGCAGGCTCAGGGCACTCGGAGTGCCGCTCGGCGCAAACTCAAAATAGGCCTCATCGACGACGACGATCCCGTCGGTCGCGTCGTAGACCGCGGCGATGGTGTCGAGCGACAACGGAGTGCCGGTCGGGTTGTTCGGCGAGCAGAGAAACACGATGTCGGGGTTCTCGCGTTCGACAGCGGCAACGGCAGTCTCCGGCGAGAGTTCGTAGTCGGCGTCGCGTTCAGCGCCGATCCAGCGGGTTCCTGTGCCGGAGGCGAGCAGCGGATACATCGAGTACGTCGGGGTGAAACCGAGCAGCGAGCGACCGGGTCCACCGAACGCCTGGAGTACCTGCTGGAGGACCTCGTTCGACCCATTCGCAGCCCACATGTGATCGGCGCTCAAGCCGTGGCCGAGATAACCGGCGAGGCTGATGCGCAACTCGGTGAACTCACGATCGGGGTACCGGTTGACCCCGAGCACGGCACGAGCGAGTGCGGTCACGATGTCGTGTGCCACGTCTTCCGGAATCGGATGCGTGTTCTCATTGACGTTGAGGGCAACGGGCACAGCCTTCTGGGGTGCACCGTACGGAGACTTGCCGCGAAGGTCTTCGCGGATGGGCAGGGCATCGAGAGAACTCACCCCGAAAGTTTACCCGCCCCCGATGGCGCGCCTGCTGTACGTTACGACGCCCAGTTCCGTTACGAGGCGGAGTAGCGCTCGGGTACCGCGATGCGCTGTCCGGGAACGACTGTCGACGACTCGAGCTGGTTGAGGGACATGACGTCGGCAATGACGTCGCGCGGGTCTGCCTCGGGGGCGAGGGCGCCGGCGAGCGACCAGAGGGAATCACCGTGTTCAACGGTGACGTACTCGAATGACGTGGAGCTCGCGCTCGACGACGCCGCTGCGGCACCGGCGTTGAGCCCCAACCACGCGGCGAGTGCGATGAGCGGCGCCGCGGCCAGAGTAGTCAGTACGACGCGACCGCGGCGGGTAAGCCGGATGCGACCAGTCGGCCGGGCAACAACGGTTTCGGCGACCGCCGACATCTCCGCGGGGCGCGGCGCCGTCGGGCGACGGGTGGTTGACCGTTGGTGAGAAGAAATGGGGGTGATGACTGCGGTGCTCATAGTGCGCCTCCTGCTGATGCTGTGAACTGCCTGGTGCCGTAATTACGCTGTGGCGATTCGAAGTATTCGTATCCGGCTCTCGGCCGGGAGAGCCGGATACGAACCTGTATTCCGAATCTATATTCGATTGTTCGAAGTTTCAAGTGCTTGTTCGGACTTTTTTGGAAAGTTTCCCCGACACACTCGAACAGATCTTTGCTGTGGGGTCTGTGGACGGATAGAGTTTCGATTAGTGGTTGAGACTCAACCACTGACCACTGACATTGGCCGGGGCTGCCCGCCAGACGGGAGTGACATGACGCTCGACAATGCGAATATCACGGGTGAGAACAAGGCGGACACCGCCGTTGCGGCGGCCGCTGAACCAGCTCGCAAGACCAAGCGCGTGCCGGCAGAGAAGCCGACAACGCGCCGCCGAAAGAGCCTCAGCGAGAAGCAGCTCGCGATCCTTGATGTGATCCAGCGCTCGGTGCAGGGCCGCGGTTACCCGCCGAGCATGCGCGAGATCGGTGATGCCGTCGGGTTGGCGTCACTGTCGAGCGTGACCCACCAGCTCAACCAGCTTGAGTTGAGCGGTTACCTGCGCAGGGACCCCAACCGCCCGCGCGCACTCGAAATCCTGATTGACCTGCCGAGCCCGTCGAACGTCGTCGACTTCGAGAACTCAACGCCGGTGCCGCAGCGGCGTCGTCGAGCGCGAGCTCCACGTCATTCGAGTACGTCACCGTCGAACACGGTGATTCGCTCTGGTCGCTCGCTGGC